>JAEYTV010000488.1 GCA_023433855.1 Pseudomonadota bacterium
GTTCATCACCGTCACGACACCGATCACCTTCCTCCTGCTCGCCCGTGCGGCCCTACACCGCGACCGCTTCGAGAACAATCCCGCAGTCCCCCGCCGAGACCCTTCGCCCGAGCCCTGAAGCATGCCAAGGCCGCACCGCTCCAGCGCCGGCTTTCGGTAGCCTTCCAGACGTCGATCCGCTGCCTGACGGATTTTCACGCGGCGGAGCAGCCTGTCGCCGCCCGCAGCTCCACATGGGGCAATGGAACCGAGTGAGCCTATCGTGGCAGTTGAAGCAGGCGCTGGAGATATCCGGAACAAGCAAACGACACGCGCCGAACCGATACGGCCTCCCGCCAATACCTCCAGAAGCAGCGCCGACCAACTCATGCAATCCGTAAAGGACGTGGCGGACCGCACAATTGCTCATGTCCCAGCGCGGCGGATCGCGTTCCTGCTGGTCGAAAGCCGGAGCACGAGTGTCGGGTATCGGCATGAGGTAGCTCCCGAAGGAAACCATCTCCCTGGAAATTGCCTTCTTTACAGCAGGAAGTTGACTTCTATTGTAGCGCTGGTCTCCTTTTCAATGCACCGCGCTCCTGTCAGACACAAAGGAATTCGTCATGACAAAGGTTCTCGTTACCGGGGCTAACGGCCATCTAGGCCGCGCCGTCCTCCATCATCTCCTGGAAACCTTCAGGATCCCGTCCACGGACGTTATCGCTGCCAGCCGCAACCCGTCCAAGCTTGTGGATCTTGCAGCGCAGGGCGTCGAAACGCGGAGCGCGGATTTTGACGACGAAGCTGGCTTGGTCGAGGCCTTTGCAGGCGTGCAACGTGTGCTGATTGTCTCCACCGACGACCTCGCGACGCCAGGCCGGCGCCTTGCCCAGCACCGCCACGCGGTCGCGGCGGCCACCAAGGCCGGCGTCGAGCACATCGCCTACACCTCCATGCCCAACCCCGACAAGTCGCTCGTGAGCTTCGCACCCGATCATCTCGGCACGGAAGATGGGATCAAGGCCAGCGGCACACCGTACACCATCGTGCGGAATTCCTGGTATCACGACAACTACCTGGTGAGCATGCCCCACAACCTCCAGACCGGACAGTGGTTCACCGCCATGGGCACAGGAAGGATCAGCAATATCTCGCGCGACGATTGCGGCCGGGCGGCTGCAGCCGTTCTCGCCAGGCCTCCGGCTGGAAACACGACTTTGACCCTGACGGGACCAGAGTCGCTGACGGCGGAGGAGATCGCCGAACGCGTTTCTCAAGCGGCAGGCAAGCCCCTCCAGGTCGTTCATGTAAGCGACGAGCAGCTTGCAGGAGGTCTAGCCGCCGCTGGACTGCCAGACTTTGTCGTGAAGATGCTTGTGTCCACGGAGACTAACGTCAGGGCCGGCAACTTCGATCTGGTGACGCGAGACTTCGAGCAATTGACCGGTCAGGAACCGCAGTCTCTCGCCGACTACTTTCGCGAGCGGAAGGCGGAACTGCTAAACCCGAAATAGGATGCGATCGTCTCGTGCAGCCTCTGCCGGGCTCGAATGCGCGGGACAGACCTGGGAACTCGACCTCCTGACGCCGGTCCTGCGGCAAGCAGTACCTGACCTAGACGCTTTGGCCACACGCCCGGCGGAAACGGCGAACCGTCTCGGCCAGGCCGAATTCAAGGGCATCGGCTGTCAGTCCGTGGCCGATGGAAACCTCTGCAAGATAGGGAATGCGCGTCACCAGCGCCGGCAGGTTTGCGACGGTCAGATCGTGGCCGGCATTCACTTGCATCCCTTCCGCTCGCGCAGCGTCCGCGGTTTGCCCCAGCAGTTCCACGATCTCCGCCGCCTTTTCGGGGTGATCGTAGCAGCCGCCATAGGGACCGGTATAGAGCTCGATGCGATCCGCTCCGGTCGCCCTCGCCAGCCGCACCGCCGCCACGTCACCGTCGCCGTCTGCAAACAGCGATACCCGCATGCCCTTGGCCTTCAGCCGCGCGACAATCGGCTTCAGCATCTCGCCGTCGCTGCGGAAGTTAAAGCCATGGTCGGAGGTGGGCTGGCCTGGATCGTCCGGGACAAGCGTCACCTGCTCCGGTTCCGTCCGTTCGCAGAGCGTGAGAAAATCTTCGCTCGGATAGCCCTCGATATTGAATTCGGCCTGCGGGAATTCGTCGTCCATCAGTGCACGGATCACCGGAAGGTCGGAGAAGCGGATGTGTCGTTGATCCGGCCGCGGATGCACCGTCAGGCCGCTGGCGCCCGCCTGCAGTGCAATTCGTCCCAGATGCTCCAGGCTCGGCCATGGCAGGTCGCGCCGATTGCGCAACATGGCAATGGCATTGATGTTGACAGAGAGCATGGTCGGCATGGCTGGGCTTCCGGGAACAAGGATCGTCCGTCAGGTTTAGGCCAGCCCCGGTTCGAATGCCAATGAGTTTCGCGCATGCAGCCATCTTCGCCTTTGATGGTCTGCCCGTGCGTCCTACAAGCGAGTGCGAGGCGCACCTGGCCCGCATTGACATTACAGTCAGTCCGGGATCAGCCGTCGCCAAGGCGGCGCCATCAGCGGGAGCGCGAAATGGCGCTCCTTGCGTTGATGCCGCAGCGATGGGACCAATGGGCGTTGCCTGTCACTTGACGATGGTGATCGTTTCCGCCGCACGGGTGATCGCGGTATAGAGCCAGCGTTCGCGTGTGTCGCGGAAAGCCCAGCTCTCGTCGAACAACACGACGTTGTTCCACTGCGAACCCTGCGCCTTGTGGACGGTCAACGCATAACCGAAATCGAATTCGTCATAGCGCTTTCGCGTCGACCATGGAATTTCCTCCTCGCTCTCGAAGGCCGCCTTCAGCAGCTTGATCTTCGCCGCGCCGCGATCCATGTCGTCGTCTTCAGGACGGATCATCAGGTTGATGCCTGGCTTCACCGTTTCCCGCGACGAGCTCATGACCTGCCACAGCGAGCCGTTGAGCAATCCTTTGACCTGGTCGTTGCGAAGGCAGACGAGCTTGTCGCCGGATTGCGGATAACCGGTGCTGAAGCCCTTGAGCTCGCGGAGGCGCTGATTGTAGCGCTTGCGCGTCTTGTTGGTGCCGACAAGCACCTGATCCGCCTCGAGCACAAGCGGTTGGGTGACCTGGTCGCGCGAAATCACCTGCGCTGTCCCGTAGTCCCCATACATGATGTCCCGGCCCTCGCGGACATTCATCGCCAGCTGGATGATAGGATTGTCGCGGGCCTGACGGTGGATCTCCGTCAGCAGGTAATCCGGGTCCTGCTCGGTGAAAAAGCCTCCGCCCGACACCGGCGGCAGCTGCCCCGGATCGCCGAGCACCAGGATGGGCGTGCCGAAGCTCATCAGGTCCTTGCCGAGTTGCTCGTCGACCATGGAGCATTCATCGATGATGATGAGCGCCGCCTTGGCAACCGGGCTCTGGCGGTTGATCGAAAACATCGGCGCGATGGAGGTCTTGCCGGTTTCCTCGTCCTCCACCGCCTCCTCGCCGCGCGGACGATAGATCAGCGAGTGAATCGTCTTTGCGTTCTTCGCGCCGCGCGAGCGCAGGACCTGCGCCGCCTTTCCGGTGAAGGCCGCGAAAAGAACCTCGCCATCCACATGCTCGGCAAAATGTTTCGCCAGCGTCGTCTTGCCCGTGCCAGCGTACCCGAACAGCCGGAAGACCTGGCTTCGACCATCCTTTAGCCAGCGTGAAACGGCCTTGAGGGCCTCGTCCTGTTGGGGAGCGAATTGCATGGCCGCGACTTGGCAGGATTCGCCTGCAAAGCGCAACCGAAAAGAACGAAAGAGGATCAAGCGGTGGAAACCGCTCCTGTCTGGATCGTGGCCCGCGTAAGCGGATCATTCTCCAATTCGATGGGTGTGCCATGCGGCGTCGCTTCGGCTGCGCGCTGCCAGCTCTGCTGCAGATCAAGTATCGTCTGGGCATCGGCAACGCCCTTCATCACGAGAAGGCCGGAAAGTGCCGCTACCCAGCAATCGAAATAGTCGCTGCCGTCCTCGGCGCGGCCCGGCCGATGCACCTCGGCAGAAAGCGCCTGCGCCCATTCGTTCCAGGAGAACAGCTCCTTGTCGTGGAGATGAACCGTCAAGGCGAATGCTTCTGCGGCCCATGGTTCGGGAAAGATCGGGTCACCTTCCGGTGACGTCGGCAGGCCGATCGACGAGGCCAACGGCGACGGGATCTCACACACGCTCAAGATAGCTCTCCCAGGCATCGATGGAGACGGTCAGTGCGGGGTCGGCCCCCTCACCCCAGATCTCGCCAGCTTCGAAAACCACTGTATACACCCACTGGGGGTTCTCACCCTGCCCGTGCGCGTTGTCGTCCGGGAAAACATATGAACCCTGCACCGCTTCGACGATGCCGGTCTTCGCCCGGGCATAACGCGGCAGCCGCGTGTGGGTCTCGGGATTGAAGTTCCGCGTCCGCACCCGGTCTCCGACAGAAAAGCGCGGCGCAGTCTCGACCGGGCGATCGCAGGGACCGCCGCGCCTCAGGACATCCGGCACCATGTCCGCCGTCAGCACGCGCTTCGGCAGTGCCGACCCCTTCAGTTCGTGCCCGGCTGCAATTTCCTCCTCCGTCACAAAGCCATGCCGCTCCAGCAGGGTCTCGAGTGCGCGGATCCAGATCTCGTAATAGCTCGCCTTGAGGTAATCGGCAGGCGGGATGTTCTCGCGTGCGTGCCGGCTTTCGTCGATTGACCATGCGCCGAACGCACCGCAGGAGAGCGTGATGCCAAGCGCCTGCTTCTCCCACTCGGCATGAAAATACGGCTCGTTCGGCTCGGGCGCGACCGGACCAAACCCCATCTGCCCGCCGAGGTCGTGCGGACCGTTCATGGCGCACGCTCCGGAGCGAGTGGCAGCCCGGTGCCGATCATCGAATCGCGCGTTACAAGATCCGCGAGCGCCTCCTGATCCATGGCTTCGGTCCCCTCCGGCCGTACCGGCACCACGAGATAGCGGAGTTCCGCGGTCGAATCCCATACGCGGATCTTCTTGCTTTCCGGCAGCGTCAGCCCAAATTCCGTAAGCACCCCACGTGGATCGATGACGGCACGCGATCGATAGGCGGGCGCCTTGTACCAGACGGGCGGCAGGCCGAGCACCGACCAGGGATAACAGGAACACAACGTACAAACCACGAGATTATGGGTGTCCGGAGTGTTGAACACCGCGCGCATATGTTCGCCCTGTCGGCCCGCGTAACCGAGGCTGGCGATCGCCGCCGTGGCATCGCGCTTCAGCCACTCGGCGAAGTCCGGATCGCTCCAGGCTTTCGCCACCACGCGGGCCCCGTTGCGTGGCCCGATCCACGTCTCATAGGTCTCGACGATCGCGTCGATCGCCGCCGTGTCGATCAAGCCCTTGGCCAGAAGCACCGTTTCCAGCGCCTTCACCCTCGCGTGCATGTCGCTGTAGCGGTTGTCGTGATGCTCATGGTGGTGATCGTGATGATGATCGTCCGACATCGCATTCTCCTTTACCGCAACATCGGCCAGAGGCTCGCGACAAGCAAGACCGCCATGGTGATGTTGAACCACTTGAGCCGCACCGGCACGGACAGCCACTCGCGAAGCGCAGAGCCGAAGCCAGCCCAGGTCGACACGCTTGGCAGATTGACGGCAGCAAACGCAACCCCGACCATCAGCACCGTAGGCAGGTAGTAGTCGGGATCCGTGTACGTAGCCATGGCTGTCACGGCCATCACCCAGGCCTTTGGATTGACCCACTGGAATGCTGCGGCACCCAGGAACGTCATGGGGCGCCCGCCGGCCTCGCCCTCCGCGAGGCTTCTCGAGCTGCCGATCTTCCAGGCGATCCACAAGAGATAGGCTCCGCCAGCAAACTTCAGAACGTGATACACGAGCGGAACGGTTTCCAGCAAGGCGCCGAGGCCGAGGCCGACGCCGATCAGCAGCGACAGAAAGCCCGCACCGATACCGAGCATATGTGGAATCGTCCGCGCAAACCCGAAATTCACGCCCGAAGCAAACAGCATCATGTTATTAGGCCCGGGCGTGATCGAGGTTGTAAAGGCGAATAGGACAAGGGCCACAAAGGTGTCC
>JAEYTV010000515.1 GCA_023433855.1 Pseudomonadota bacterium
GCCTACATCCTGACGAAGGAAGAAGGCGGCCGTCACACGCCGTTCTTCACCAACTACCGTCCGCAGTTCTACTTCCGCACCACCGACGTGACGGGCATCGTCACGCTTCCGGAAGGCACGGAAATGGTGATGCCGGGCGACAACGTCACGGTTGACGTCGAGCTGATCGTTCCGATCGCGATGGAAGAAAAGCTGCGCTGCGCGATCCGCGAAGGCGGCCGTACCGTCGGCGCCGGCATCGTCGCTTCGATCATCGAGTAATCGATCGCCACATTCGATACGAAAGGCCCTGCCGGCAGCGGCGGGGCCTTTTGCTTGATGTGTGCTAAACGATATTCATTCACAATGTTGCGGAGGCACTTGCAAACGTCAGGAAGGCGCAAGCAACTCGCGCTCGTACCGGAAGTATATAGGGCTGCGGTGCTTGCGATAGGCGAGGGGAAGTCTGGAGTCCGGCTCCATCAGAAGGGCTGCGGCATTGGCGACCCCGTCCCGAATTGCTTCGGGCCCGATGAAACCACCCCGCACCTGTGTGGTGGCAGCGAGCGCCCTGGTGAAAAGCTCCAGGAGATCGGCGTCCGGTCCAACCGGATTTTGCCAGAAGCTGGCGAGCCCGTCTTGGAAGGTGAGGCCGGGGACATCATAGACCGCCGCGCCAAGAGCGATCACCGGCTGCCCGGCCGCAAGAGCGGTCAACCCGACCGTCGAGTTGACCGTGACGACACCGCGGGCTTTTGTAATCAGGAGATCGGTATCTCCGCCGTCCGCCACAAGGACGCGCCCCGCCACCCCATGCCGGCGCGCAGCCGCGCCTATGCGTCTGGACCATCCTGACAGACCATTGTCGATCGGATGCACCTTGAACAGCAGCTTGGTGTCCGCAGGTGCATGACGAGCGTAGGAAGCAATGGTCGCGTCCACGATTCTGAACAAGTCACCGCCCGGTGAATGCTTGCGAATCTGGTAGTCGCCGGGCAATTGCAGCGGAAACAGAAAGAAGTTTGTCCGTCCGTCTGGATCGGCACGGAGGCAGCTCTCGATCGCGGCCTCCGCTTCACGTCGACGTTTGCCACGGGTCAGGCCCTTCAGGATCCAGCCACCGTATTCCGCAGCAGGATGAACGGGACCATGCGTCCGGTAATTGGGGTGAACCAGCCATCCGAGCAGGACGTTGGGAATGTGGTAGGCTAGATCGTAAAGAGCGTAGGTAACGAAACTCGAGCGGTAACGAGCTTGCGGTTCTATCGCCCCTCGGCCTGCAGCCAACCTCTCGATCGCCCGGCGCTCCTGGGGGAACCGCGAGAAGGCCGACATCCCGTCGGGCTCCAGGGTGAGCCAGTCAGGCCTGAGGTAACCGTGTTCGAGGATCGTGACCCGAACTCCCAGTTCGATGCCAACCTCCACGGCGACGGCGTGCGCGCGCCGCCCATCACCAAGCATCACGAGGTCGGTAATCGCGTTCCTTTGGATGTAACCTTTCAGATACAGTGGCCATTCATCCTCACGGGCGCGGAAAAAATCGGTTTCTTTTGGCCACCAGAAGGCGATATCGCCGAGGCAGAAGCTGATCTTGCGAACGGACGCGCCGTGATTTTCCAAGGCTTCGGCTAACCTCCGAAAAAACGGGGAGGCGGGGCCCTGTAGGAAGAGGAACGTGCGGGTTTTCATGTGATGCTGTTTACCGGAACATTGAGGCGGTCTTGTTTATCATTGACGCAGGCAGTGCATTGAGGAAAATACCCTATCGACCGCGGCGGCGACATTCAGCGTCGATAGAGGCATACCAGCTAGTCCGAAGCAAGCCGGGCTCTCAACCAGCATTGGCTGACGCATGACAAAAGTTCTGTTCCTCCAGGGTCCGCCATCATCCTTCTGGCGCCAGCTCGCCGAGGGTTTCGAAGCAGAGGGCGTGGAGACCGCCCGTGTGAACTTCTCGTTCGGCGATCAGCTCTACTGGCGCAAGGGCGGTGCAATCAACTATCGCGGAACGCTGCGGGCCTGGCCTCGCTACTTGGCCAATCTGATTCGCCGCGAAGGAATCACCGACATTCTCTACTATGCCGACCGGCTGCCTTATCACCGGCTGGCGATGCGGGTCGCACGCAAGCTTGGCATATCCTGCCATGCCATGGAGTTCGGTTACCTGAGGCCTGATTGGCTGACACTAGAACGGGACGGCATGGGGCGTTTTTCCCATTTCCCGCGCGATCCCGAGCGGATCCGGCACATCGCGGCCCAGGTCGACGTACCCGACCTGAATGCTCGCTACGCCCACACATTCGGTCAGGAGGCTTTTAATGAAGTCGTCTACAATCTGACCGCCTATTTCGGTCGCTTCATGTTCCCGTTCTACCGGGCGGATAAATATTACGATCCGCTCGTCGACTATCTGTCGTGGCTGCCACGGATGATGCGGCGGCGTCGCGAGTTGCCCGGCGAGTTCTGGTCGGGAGATTTCCCGACGACCTACCTCGTCCCGCTCCAGCTGCAGAGCGATTACCAGATCAGGGCCAATTCGCCCTATCGGCATCTTTCACAGATGCTGGATCAGGTTTTCCGCTCGTTTGCTCGTCACGCGCCAGATGGAAGCCGCCTTCTTGTCAAGCAGCATCCCTTGGACAACGATCTTGAACGGTGGGGCAAGGTGGTCGACGACCTGGCCCGGGAGTACCGGCTGGAGGGACGGGTGTTCTTCATCGAGGATGGAGAACTCGGAGGCATCCTCAAGCACGTCGCCGGGGTCGTCGTCGTCAACTCGACTACCGGGCTCACGAGCTTGCGGCACCGTCTGCCCACCATCGCGCTGGGTGCAGCCATCTACGACGTTCCAGGCCTCACGCATCAATCGGGGCTCGACAGCTTCTGGCAACGTCCCGATCCGCTCGACGATCGTCTCCTCCAGGACTTCATAAGTGCGCTCGCAGGCACGATCCAGGTAAAGGGCAACTTCTACCATCACGAGGGGCGGCGCATGGCGATCGAGGCTGTTGTCGCCCGTGTCCGTGCTGGCCTCGTGAACCAGCCCGATGCCTATGAGACGCAGCCGCCGCGGCTGGCCTGGCACCGACTGCCTGCACCGGAGCCGAGTGGTCGTGATCTCCCGGCGATGGATTTTCCATTGGGTCATCCCGAGCCTGCCCTCTTGGCGGCAAGCCTTGTCGAGACACCGGACATGCAGGGCACAAAGCTGCGCTAGATCGCATTCATTCCGAAAATCGCGCTTGCAAAGCGGGACGCATCCCCTTAAAGGAGCGCCTGACCCGCTGGCGGCAGGCAAGCAAATTGCACGCAAGCGGATCTGAAGGGGTATAGCTCAGTTGGTAGAGCGGCGGTCTCCAAAACCGCAGGTCGGGGGTTCGAGCCCCTCTGCCCCTGCCAGTTCTGAAGGCGATCTGCGCGACGGTTTACGCAGCGAGATTGCCCAAGGATGGCGCGTCGAACAAGACGGCGAAATTTCATCGAGCACCGTTTTTCCCCTTGTGTAAAGGGAAGGCGATGTTTAAGTAGGGTCAAAACAGACACGCGGTGCGTGGGGCTGAGCGAGTTCGGCTTTACGTGCCGCAATGGCGTGGGTAATCGATGGCATCCAAAACCAATCCCGTGACGTTTCTGCGCCAGGTGCGTGCGGAGGGAGCGAAAATCCACTGGCCGTCCCGTCGCGAGACGATGATCTCAACGGCCATGGTGTTGGTGATGGTTATTTTTGCTGCGCTGTTCTTCTTCGCTGCGGACCAGTTGCTGGGCTGGCTTTTGCGCCTGATCCTGAACGTCAGCGTTTGATTCTTGGAGAGTGAAGATGGCGGCGCGCTGGTACATCGTCCACGCATATTCTAATTTTGAGAAAAAGGTTGCAGAAGATATCGAGAACAAGGCTCGCCAGAAGGGGCTTGAGCATCTGTTCGAAAAGATTCTGGTGCCGACCGAAAAGGTTGTCGAGGTGCGCCGCGGCCGCAAGGTCGATTCCGAGCGCAAGTTTTTCCCCGGCTACGTTCTTGTTCGCGCGAACCTGACGGATGAGGCCTATCACCTCATCAAGAATACACCGAAGGTGACTGGCTTCCTTGGTTCCGACAGCAAGCCGGTTCCGATCCCGGATTTCGAGGCCGAGCGCATCCTGGGCCAGGTCCAGGAAGGCGTCGAGCGGCCGAAATCCTCGATCAGCTTCGAGATCGGCGAGCAGGTACGGGTGTCGGATGGCCCCTTCGCCTCGTTCAATGGCGTTGTTCAGGATGTCGACGAAGAGCGTTCCCGCCTCAAGGGCGAGGTCTCGATCTTCGGTCGCGCGACGCCGGTCGAGCTTGAATACGCTCAGGTCGAGAAGGTCTGATGGTTTCGATTGGGGTCCGTCATCTGATGGCGGACCTCGTGCGGCGTTTGCCGCAGCCGCGTGGAAGGTGAGGGGTCTTAGCCGGGCCTCAATGATCCGAACCACGCAACCGCAGCCGCCGGTCAAGGCCGGCATCAGGGGCCGGGCGACCGGCTCGCAACGAAAGGCAGAGAGAAATGGCTAAGAAGGTAGCAGGCCAGCTCAAGCTTCAGGTCAAGGCAGGATCGGCGAACCCGTCCCCGCCGATCGGCCCGGCGCTTGGTCAGCGTGGCATCAACATCATGGAATTCTGCAAGGCGTTCAATGCCGCCACGCAGGAAATGGAAAAGGGTATGCCGATCCCGGTCGTCATCACCTATTTCCAGGACAAGTCCTTCACCTTTGCGATGAAGCAGCCGCCGGTGACTTACCTCCTCAAGAAGGAAGCAAAGATCCAGACCGGCTCGAAGACTCCCGGCAAGGGTGCCAAGTCGGGCACCATCACCAAGGCTCAGGTTCGTTCGATCGCCGAAGCCAAGATGAAGGATCTCAACGCGGCCGATGTCGAAGGCGCAATGGCTATGGTCGAGGGTTCTGCCCGCTCCATGGGCCTGGAAGTGGTGGCGTAACATGGCAAAGGTTGCAAAGCGTATTCAGAAGATCCGCGAAGGCGTCGATCCGACCAAGCTTGTTGCTCTTTCCGACGCCATTTCCATGGTCAAGGAACGTGCGATTGCCAAGTTCGACGAAACCGTCGAGATCGCCATGAACCTCGGCGTTGACCCGCGTCATGCCGACCAGATGGTCCGCGGCGTTGTCAACCTGCCGAACGGCACTGGCCGCGACGTTCGCGTTGCGGTTTTTGCCCGTGGCGCCAAGGCTGATGAAGCCAAGGCTGCCGGTGCTGACATCGTGGGCGCCGAAGATCTCCTCGAGATCGTTCAGGGCGGCAAGATCGACTTTGATCGTTGCATTGCCACGCCGGACATGATGCCGCTCGTCGGCCGTCTCGGAAAGGTCCTCGGACCGCGCGGCATGATGCCGAACCCGAAGGTCGGCACCGTGACCATGGACGTCACCGGTGCGGTCAAGGCTTCCAAGGGTGGCGCCGTGGAGTTCCGCGTCGAGAAGGCTGGTATCGTGCATGCCGGCATCGGCAAGGCTTCGTTCGATGCCAAGGCTCTTGAAGAGAACATCAAGGCTTTTGCCGATGCGGTCATCAAGGCCAAGCCGGCAGGTGCAAAGGGTAACTACGTCAAGCGGGTGGCGATCTCCTCGACCATGGGTCCTGGCGTCAAGATCGATCCGTCGACGGTTACGGCCTGATCAGAATTACCGGAACATGGAGCGTGCTCTATTGTTCCGGACAATGAATTCCCGGCCTTTCGGGGCCGGGGATTTCCGGAAGCATCCGGAATTCCTGTCCGAGATTGCAGGTGGCCAAGACCTTTCGGGGTCGACGCCTTAATCACTTGAGCCTGCATGAGACGGGTAAGAACGCGAGTTTTTGAATAAGCGCCGAGGCGTTTATCGAGTTCGGTTCGAGCCTAGTGTGCCTTGTGCCTGGAGCCTTCGTGGCGACAGAGCGAGGGGACAGGATCCTCAAGCGTCGCTTGGGGTCCTATCAAGGGATCCCTTGAGGCAAAGGCAAACCCGGTGGGGCCTGCAGGATTGCGGTCCTACCTACTGGAGACAGACAGTGGAAAGAGCGGAAAAGCGCGAATTTGTCACGGAGCTGAGCGAAGTCTTCAAGGCTTCGGGTTCGGTTGTCGTGGCCCACTATGCTGGTGTCACAGTTGCGCAGATGAACGATTTTCGTTCGAAGATGCGCGCTGCTGGCGGCACCGTCAAAGTCGCGAAGAACCGCCTGGCCAAGATCGCTCTTCAGGGCACGGAGTCGGAAGGGATGTCGGACCTGTTCAAGGGTCAGACGCTCATTGCCTACAGCAATGACCCGGTCGTCGCTCCGAAGGTTGTCTCGGACTTCGCCAGGACCAACGACAAGCTCGTTGTTCTCGGCGGCGCCATGGGATCGACCACGCTCAATGCGGAAGGCGTCAAGTCGCTTGCGACCCTGCCTTCGCAGGACGAAATGCGTGCAAAGCTGCTGGGTATGATTCAAACCCCGGCAACCCGCATTGCAGGTGTTGTTCAGGCGCCGGCAAGCCAGCTTGCCCGCGTTTTCGCAGCGTATGCCAAGAAGGACGAAGCCGCGTAAGGCGGAACTTCGCTGTTCATATCAAAACCAGTTCGAACCGAACAAAAGGAACTAGAAAATGGCTGATCTCGCAAAGATCGTTGAAGACCTCTCTGCTCTTACCGTCCTGGAAGCCGCTGAGCTTTCCAAGATGCTCGAAGAAAAGTGGGGCGTTTCTGCAGCTGCTCCGGTAGCTGTTGCTGCTGCAGGCGGCGGCGCTGCTGCTGCTGCTCCGGCTGAAGAAGAGAAGACCGAGTTCGACGTCATCCTCGCTGATGCCGGCGCCAACAAGATCAACGTCATCAAGGAAGTCCGCGCCATCACCGGCCTCGGCCTCAAGGAAGCCAAGGACCTCGTCGAAGGCGCTCCGAAGGCTGTCAAGGAAGGCGTTTCCAAGGCTGAAGCTGCTGACCTCAAGAAGAAGCTTGAGGACGCCGGCGCCAAG
>JAEYTV010000621.1 GCA_023433855.1 Pseudomonadota bacterium
CCTCCACATCAAGAACGACCTGATCGAGCAGCGCGTCAAGATCGTTACGGATGCCGATGCCCTGGTGCACGTCTCGGGACATCCGCGTCGCAATGAACTCCTGAAGATGTACGAGTGGACCCGGCCCCAGATTCTCGTCCCGGTGCATGGCGAGGCTGCGCATCTCACCGCGCAGGCCGAACTCGGCGCATCTGCCGGGATCAGGACGATCCCGCGTGTCAGAAACGGCGATATCCTGCGCCTGGCGCCAGGGCCGGCTGAGGTCATAGATGAAGCGCCTCACGGACGGATATTCAGAGACGGCAAGCTTGTTGGCGATTTCGACGAGATGGGCATCGGCGATCGGCGAAAGCTCGCCTACGTCGGACACGTCTCCGTCAACGTCCTGCTGGATAGCCGTTACGAGTTCTTGAGCGATCCCGACGTGGTCGCCTTCGGCCTGCCGGAATTCGACGACGAGGGCGATGCCATGGAGGATAGGCTATACGACGCTGTGCTGGGTGCGGTGGAAAGTGTTCCCCGCGGCCGGCGCAAGGATCTGGACATGCTGCGCGAGGCCGTCCGCCGTGCCGTGCGTGCCGCGGCTGCCGAGACCTGGGGCAAGAAGCCGGTGGTGACGGTTTTCGTTACCCGGCTGTAGTTGGAGGAGGGGGCCGATGATCGGTCGCGTCAATCATATCGCAATTGCGGTGCCGGATCTGGCTGCCGCGACGGCGATCTATCGCGATGCCCTGGGCGCGCCCGTTTCTCAAGCCGCGAAATTGCCGGAACACGGGGTCACCGTCGTCTTTGTTGATCTTCCCAATACCAAGCTTGAATTGATGGAACCCCTCGGTGAAGGTTCGCCTATCGCAGCGTTCCTCGACAAGAACCCTTCGGGCGGCATGCACCATGTCTGTTACGAGGTCGATGACATCATCGCCGCCCGTGATCGGCTGAAGGCGTCTGGTGCCCGCATACTGGGGGACGGCACCCCGAAGATTGGCGCCCACGGCAAGCCGGTCCTTTTTCTTCATCCGAAGGACTTCAACGGTACCCTCATCGAACTAGAGCAGATCTGAAGGTCTTGCAGGAGCAAGAACGCATCAGTTCGGGCTTGACCCTGCGGCATTGCGTCCGTGGCGGTTCGTTTGAGCTTCTCAATCGTCCGGCTTATAACGCCGGTCTTGTTTTCGAACTCGGGTGACCTTCATGTCATTGCTCACGGTCGCAGCCATCTACTTCATCATCTGGTGGACGGTGCTCTTCATGGTCCTGCCGCTCGGCTATCGTAGCCAGCACGATGACGGTGAAGTCACGACAGGAACCGTGGAAAGCGCCCCTGCGAAGTTTCGCGGCGGCCGTGTTGTGTTGCTGACGACCGTGATCTCGGCCGCTCTCTACGCGGCTTATCACATCGCCTCGTCCTATCTCGGTTTCGGCATCGGAGACATCCCGGTCATTCTCCCGAGCTTCGACAAGGGTTGAGGGCTGTCATCTTCCTGTGATCACGTTCGCTGCAGGCGGGCAGCTTTCTGGAGATGCGGCCGTGACAGCGCAAAAAAAAACAAGGCCGTAAAGCCTTGTTTCTAGTTTCGCGTGATCCTTAACCGTTGCCGGGGCAGCGAACAAGCGCGCCTAAGATCTGATCCTCCCAAGACTTGACCGCGAGATGGCAAGAATTTGAACTCCTTGCCTCTTTTGTGAGCTAAACCTAGCTTAAAGACTGTGCTTTGTCACCTGATTTTTTTGTATTTTTGACACAGTGGGCTAAAATATTTCAGTTGACAAAAATGTCGCAGGTCGATGCCGCAAATTTCCCATCTTTTCGTGATCAGCCAACACGACGCGCCATTCGGGGCTTGTGTAACGGTGATGCGAGCGGGTTTCCTTGTGAGCCGGGAACGGCTATGTAGCCTGGCAATATCACTGAAGAAACGGCCGATTCTCACACCGGGGAAGAGGCCCGAACCCTGCGGAAATCCCGATGCGTCTCTCCCGCTATTTCATGCCCATCCTGAAGGAAAACCCCAAGGAAGCGGAAATCGTCTCCCACCGACTGATGTTGCGTGCCGGCATGATCCGGCAGCAGAGCCAGGGGATCTATTCCTGGTTGCCACTTGGCAAGCGGGTGCTGGACAAGGTCAACGGCATCATTCGTGAGGAGCAGAACCGCGCCGGTGCAATCGAGATCTCGATGCCGACGCTTCAGTCTGCCGAGCTCTGGCAGGAAAGCGGACGTTACGACGCCTACGGTAAGGAGATGCTGCGCATCACCGACCGCCAGGAACGGCCGATGCTCTACGGTCCGACCAATGAGGAGATGGTGACGGATATCTTCCGCTCCTACGTCAAGTCATACAAGAACCTCCCGCTCAATCTCTATCACATCCAGCTGAAATTCCGCGACGAGATCAGGCCCCGTTTCGGCACCATGCGCTCGCGTGAATTCCTGATGAAGGACGCCTATTCCTTTGATCTGACGAAGGAGGGAGCAGAACATTCCTATCGGAAGATGTTCACTGCCTATCTGCGCACCTTCTCCCGGCTGGGGCTCCGAGCAATACCGATGCGGGCCGACACCGGCCCGATCGGCGGCAATCTGAGCCACGAGTTCATCATCCTGGCCGACACCGGGGAATCGGAAGTCTTTTCTCACCGGGATTTCGTAAACTTCGACATCCCCGGCATCGAGACGAACTTCGATGACGTCGAGGCGTTGAAGGCGATCTTCGATCAGTGGACCTCGGTCTATGCGGCGACCTCTGAAATGCACGACGAGGCTCAGTTCGAAGCGATTGCCCCCGAAGACCGCATGTCAGCCCGAGGGATCGAGGTTGGCCATATCTTCTACTTCGGGACGAAGTACTCCGAGCCCATGGGCGCCCGGGTGCAGGGGCCGGATGGCCGGGAGCACGCCGTCCACATGGGTTCCTATGGTATTGGGCCGACCCGCCTTGTTCCCGCCATCATCGAAGCTTCGCATGACGAGAATGGAATCATCTGGCCGTCATCCGTCGCGCCGTTCGATCTGGTTGTCATCAACATGAAGCCCGGTGACGAGGCCTGCGACCGGATATGCGAAACGCTCTATGGAGGTTTGCAGACCGTTGGCAAGGATGTGCTTTACGACGACACCGACGAGCGCGCCGGCACCAAGTTCGCCACTGCTGACCTGATCGGTGTTCCCTTCCAGGTGATCGTCGGACCGCGCTCGGCCGCGAACGGAGAGGTGGAGGTCAAGGACCGCAAGACAGGCGAGCGGGAAGTACTCACCGTCGAAGCGGCCATCAACAGGCTTGCCGGCCGCTAGGCGGCACACAGTCGAGAAAGGATGGCGGCTTCCCGCCCGCATTGAGGAGACGGCATGGCAAGCGTCACGGCGCATGATGAGGCGGCAAGGGCAAAACAGCGTCCGACCGCCGGGCCTTTTTCGGCCTTCGAACGAATGGTTGCCTGGCGCTACCTGCGCTCTCGCCGCCGGGAAGCCTTCATCTCCGTCATTGCCGGTTTTTCCTTCATTGGCATCATGCTGGGCGTTGCGACGCTGATCATCGTCATGGCGGTCATGAATGGTTTCCGCACCGAATTGATTTCGCGCATTCTCGGCATCAACGGCCATATGATTGTCCAGCCGATCGATGGCCCCTTCACCGACTATGCGGAACTCACGACGAAATTCGCCGCGGTACCTGGCGTCAGGATGGCTCTGCCGCTGGTCGAGGGGCAGACCCTCGCCTCCGGCCGCGGAGGCGCCGGGTCGGGCGCCCTGGTGAGAGGCATTCGTCCAGAGGACGTGGAGAAACTCACGGAGGTTGCGCACAACATCAGGTCGGGAGATTTGGTGGGCTTCGCCGCCGGCGAAGGGGTGCTGGTCGGGTCGCGGCTTGCGGCGCAGTTGGGGCTGAGCGCCGGCGACCAGATCACGCTGATCTCTCCGGAAGGAGACGTGACCCCCATGGGCGTCAATCCTCGCGTCAAATCGTACCCCGTGTCCGGCATTTTCGAGATCGGCATGTCGGAATACGACGCTACCATCATCTATATGCCTCTGGAAGAATCGCAGCTCTATTTCAACGCGGAGGGGCTGGTACAGTCGATCGAACTCTTTATCGACGATCCCGATAATGTCGACGGTCTGCGCCCACTGATCGAAGCGGCTGCGGGGCGGCAGGTGTTTGTTTCCGACTGGCGTCAGCGCAACCAGACCTTCTTTTCCGCCCTTCAGGTCGAACGGAACGTGATGTTCATGATCCTGACGTTGATCGTGCTGGTTGCGGCCCTCAACATCATCTCGGGCCTGATCATGCTGGTCAAGGACAAGGGCAGCGACATCGCAATTCTGCGAACGATGGGAGCTGGATCCGGCGCAATCATGCGGATCTTCTTCATGACCGGCGCGGCGATCGGCCTGGTTGGAACGCTTGCCGGCGTCGTGCTCGGCGTCGTCGTCTGTTTGAACATCGAATCGATCCGGCAGTTCTTTTCCTGGCTGTCGGGGACGGTGCTCTTCGATCCGGAGCTTTATTTCCTCAGTCAACTGCCGGCCGAGATGAGCCTCAGAGAGACGCTGTCGGTGGTGATCATGGCCCTTGGGCTCTCCTTCATAGCCACCATCTTCCCCGCATGGCGAGCGGCCAAGCTCGATCCGGTGCAAGCCCTCCGATACGAATAACAGGATTCCCACTCTTCATGGCACCCAGAACCGTCCTGCAACTCGCTGCCGTCGAACGCCACTACGGCGAGGGCGAGACAATGCTGTCGATCTTGAAGGGAGCGGACCTGCAATTGAGAAGTGGCGAAACGGTCGCGCTGGTGGCTCCCTCGGGAACCGGAAAATCCACCTTGCTGCACCTCGCTGGCCTACTCGAACATCCGGACGGGGGTGAAGTCCTTGTCGGAAACCGTCCATGCAACGATTTGAGCGATGACGAGCGTACGGCCATGAGGCGCACGGACATCGGTTTCGTTTACCAGTTCCATCATCTTCTGCCGGAGTTTTCTGCAGTCGAAAACATCATGATGCCGCAACTCATCGCGGGGCTCTCAAAGCAGGAGGCCCGGGAACGGGCAGTGCAGTTGCTTGACTACATGCGGATCGGCCACCGTGCCGAACATCGGCCATCGGAGCTCTCCGGCGGCGAGCAGCAACGCGTTGCGATTGCCCGTGCGGTCGCCAACGCGCCTCGGATTTTGCTGGCCGACGAGCCCACAGGCAACCTCGATCCGACGACAGCGTCCTATGTGTTCGAGGCACTGGAGGCGCTTGTTCGCCAGTCCGGACTGGCAGCGCTGATCGCCACGCACAATCATGAGCTTGCTGGCCGGATGGACAGGCGCGTGACGATAGAAGGCGGCAAGGTCGTCGAGATGTGACGAGGCCTGTCCGTGGCGGGTCGACGGATTGTCTACCCGGAACCGCCAGTTCCAATAAGCGTTCCTCCTTCCCATAGAGGAAGATCAATGCAGAACGACGCAAATTTCGAGAAGCTGGCAAGGCTTGGATATGCCGCCCGAGGATTGGTCTACGTGCTGACCGGTGGGATGGCACTCCTGTCCACCGTGAATGCCGGCGAGGCCAACTCCCGCTCCGCCCTCGAGCTTGTTCTGCGGCAACCCTTGGGCGCGCTCTGGCTCGGTTTGATCGGTGTGGGGCTGGCAGCATTCGTGCTGTGGAGGATCGTTCAGGCAGTATACAATACGGACCGGCATGAACGGGAGGCCAAGGGCTATGCTATCCGTGCCGCTCTGCTTGTAAGTGCGCTGACCTATGCAGGTCTGTGTATGTTTGCTGTCGGCCATGCCTTGCAACGGGGATTTGGCGGGGGCCAGGCCGATGGGCAAAAAAGCCTGGCGGCGTGGCTGATGCAGCAGCCCTTTGGTCCGTATCTGGTGGCAGTCGCCGGCCTTTCCGTGCTGGCGGCCGGATTTGCGCAGATAGGCAAGGGACTGAAGCAGAGCTACCTGAAGTATTTCGATCCCCAGTGGAAGCAGCGATCGTTTCTCAACGGTATGTGCATCTATGGGCTTTGCGCCCGGGGCGCCATTCTCCTGATTGTAGGAGGGTTCTTGATTTATGCTGCCGTCGCCGTCGACCCCTCCCAGGCCGGCAGCACCGGCGAAGCGCTTTCCTGGGTGAGCCAACTGCCTTTCGGCCGGCTTCTCTATGCACTCGTGGCCTTCGGACTTTTTGCATTCGGCGTCTACAGCCTGATCGAGGCCCGCTTCCGGATCATCGATCCGCCTTCCCACTCTCGATTACGATGGGCGCTGCCAGTCTGATGGCGGTCGACCCATCCAACGAAGGAAAGCTTGAAGCACCATGACCTTTCACTCGAGCAATGGGCGCAAACTGACCGGCAGGTTCATGACCTTCGAGCCGGTCGG
Source organism: Pseudomonadota bacterium (assembly GCA_023433855.1). Lineage (GTDB taxonomy): Bacteria > Pseudomonadota > Alphaproteobacteria > Rhizobiales > Rhizobiaceae > Neorhizobium. The sequence continues at coordinate 6,367 of JAEYTV010000621.1, forward strand.
CCTTGTGATGTTCGCCATTATCGCCGGCGGGCTCCTGCTGTTCTTCTATCTGACCGGTGAGGTGATGGAAGGCGACACTCATGCTTTCGATGAATGGCTTCTTCTGGCGTTGCGGAACGCCGAAGATCTGGCGCAGTCACGCGGTCCCTTCTGGCTCGACCACGCCATGGAGGACATAACGGCGCTCGGCGGTACAACGGTGCTGTCCCTGATGACGATTTTGGCTCTGATTTATCTGCTGCTGGCAAGGCAGCGCGCCATTGCGCTCTTCATGTTTGCGTCCGTGGTCGGAGGCTGGCTTCTCAGTCATATCCTCAAGCTCGGTGTCGCGCGCCCGCGCCCGGACATAGTGCCGCACATGGTCGAGGTCTACGATCTGAGCTTTCCGAGCGGACATGCCATGCTGTCCGCAGTCACCTATCTCACGCTGGGCGCATTGTTGTCCCGGACCCAACCATACGCCTCGACGCGGATATTCCTGATTGCCGTGGCAATCTTCTTGACGCTTATCGTCGGTTTCAGCCGGGTCTACCTCGGTGTGCATTATCCAACCGATGTTCTCGGGGGCTGGTGTGTCGGCGCCAGCTGGGCGCTTGCGTGCTGGATGGTAGCCCGTCGCTTCATTTCCGCCAAACCCTCGGCAGCCTAGGGGGTGCGACCGCCAAAGCCTCCGTTTCCGCGCGCTCTGCCTCAGTCGGAAGCGGTCGCGCTTCCCGCCGGCGATGGCGCTTAGGCGGGCTTCTTGCCGCTTTCCGGACGACAAGTGAGCCGGGTTCATTCCTGACAACGGTGGTACAGCGCATACCATTCATCTCCGCTTAACCATCGCCTCGATTTTTCGTTTCTCCTTTGTTCTTGTATTGACCTGCGAACGTAAATGGAACAAAACAAAAACATAGGAACAAGGGAGATGACGATGACAGACCTTCTTCGTGACATTGCCGCGTTTGCTTCTGTCGCCACCTTCGTGGCAAGCCTCTCGATGATCGTGATGGCGATGTGACGGGCGCCGCCCCTTCCGAAAAGACGTTAAACACGGAAATCCAAACTGGACTCTCGGCCGGCGGCGCCCGAAAATGACGGGATGATCGGAATCGGGCAGGATGCGGGCATGGCGGACGGAAATCAGGCGACGGCGGGATCGCAGGCTGCGGGAAAAGACCCGCAGTTCATCCATCTGCGCGTGCATTCGGCTTACTCGCTGCTCGAGGGTGCTCTTCCTCTTAAGAAGATCCTCTCCAAGGCCGTTGCTGACAACCAGCCGGCGATCGCGATCACGGACACGAACAACCTGTTCGTCGCCCTCGAGTTTGCCCAGAAGGCAACCGACGAGGGTTTGCAGCCGATCATCGGCTGCCAGCTCTCGATCGACATGGAGGACCAGGCTGATGAGCGCCGCAGCGCTCATCAGCAACTCGCAAAACTCCCGGCGATCGTCCTGCTTGCCGCCAATGCCGCCGGCTACGAGCGGCTCGTGGATCTTGTCAGCCGCGCCTATCTTGGCGGCGAGGGGCCTCAGGTAACCCATATCTGCCGCTCCTGGCTGGAGGAGGGCGGCACTGACGGGTTGATTGCGCTGACCGGCGCCGCGGCAGGTCCGATTGACCTTCCCATGAGGGAAGGTAGCGCGGGACTGGCGGAAGCGCGGCTTCTCACGCTGAAGCAGCTGTTCGGCGACCGCTTGTATGTGGAACTGCAACGCCACGGCTCCTATGACCGCCGGCACGAGCACAAGATCGTCAGCCTCGCCTATGACCACGACGTGCCGCTGGTCGCGACCAACGAGGCCTTCTTCTTGTCGAGGGGCGACTATGATGCCCATGACGCGCTGATGGCGGTTGCGCACAACGCGATCGTCTCCGATGACAGCCGGTTTCGCCTGACCCCCGATCACTATCTCAAGAGCCGGGCTGAAATGGCGGCTCTTTTCAGCGATCTGCCGGAAGCTCTGGAAAACACGGTGGAGATTGCCCGGCGCTGCTCCTTCATCCTGAAGACCCGCAATCCTATTCTGCCTAGATTTACCGGGGCAACGGAGGACGCCGCAGAGGCCGAACGAGCTGAGGCAGCCGAGCTTCGCCGCCAGTCGATCGAAGGTCTTCAGGAACGCCTCGCCACCCTGGGGATGACGGCGGGATATACCGAGAAGGACTATCGGGACCGCCTGGATTTCGAACTCAGCGTCATCGAGAAGATGAAGTTCCCGGGATACTTCCTGATCGTTTCCGACTTCATCAAATGGGCCAAGCTTCAGGGCATTCCCGTCGGCCCGGGGCGCGGGTCCGGAGCAGGCTCGCTGGTGGCCTATGCGCTCACCATCACGGACGTGGATCCATTGCGCTTTTCGCTGCTGTTCGAACGCTTCCTCAATCCTGATCGCGTATCGATGCCTGACTTCGACATCGACTTCTGCCAGGACCGCCGCGAGGAGGTGATCCGCTACGTCCAGCAGAAATACGGGCGCGACCAGGTTGGCCAGATCATCACCTTCGGTACGCTGCAGGCG
>JAEYTV010000059.1 GCA_023433855.1 Pseudomonadota bacterium
GGCTTGCTCATGTCATTTCGGCCGAAAAGGCTCGCCTTTATCGCTTCCACGGCGCCCGAGGCGCAAGCCGCTCTCCAGGTGCTGGTCGGCCTCTACGGCGACGTCCCCACCGATGAAGCTGATGTGATCGTTGCGCTCGGTGGTGATGGCTTCATGTTGCAGACCCTGCATGAAACCATCACCACCGGCAAATGCGTCTACGGAATGAATCGCGGATCCGTCGGCTTCCTGATGAACGACTACCGCCCCGAAAACCTACACGAGCGAATCGAAGCGGCGGTGGAGAATCAGTTCCATCCGCTCAAAATGACGACGACTAACCAGGACGGATCGCAGTCAGTGGCGCTCGCCATCAACGAGGTCTATCTGTTTCGCCAGTCCTACCAGGCGGCCAAGCTGAAGGTGGTGATTGACGGACATGTGCGGCTGGAAGAACTTACCTGCGATGGGTTGATGATAGCGACCCCGGCCGGCTCGACAGCCTACAACCTCTCCGCACACGGTCCGATCCTGCCGCTGGAGGCGCCACTGCTTGCGATGACGCCCGTATCTGCGTTCAGGCCTCGTCGCTGGCGCGGCGCCCTTCTTCCCAACCATGTCTGCGTCCAGATCCACATCCTGGAGCCGGAAAAAAGGCCGGTCAATGCGGTCGCCGACAATTCCGAGGTCAAGTCCGTCCTGCATGTCAGCGTGGAACAATGGCCCCAACTAACGGCCTGCCTGCTTTCGGATCCAGACCATTCCTGGTCCGACCGGATTCTTGCGGAACAGTTCAGCAACTGAACCCGACACATTTGTCCAGCGCGCGCCTGCCCATTCCGGCAGTGCTTGGGCGCCCCCTCGCCTGCAGTGGCGAACGTCGCGCGGGAGGGAGCTCACACCAACGGCAAGAGGCGCATCGCCACCTCAACGAAAGACCGCCGCAGCTTCCACTGCGGCGGCCTCGTTTTCCGGATGAAGCGAGTGTCAGTCTACATCGGCCAAGGCGAGATCGGGCTTGCCACTGATCCGGTGAGCCAACGCCGCCTCCATGAACTCGTTCAGCTCGCCGTCCAGAACATCACCCGGCGCCGTGCTTTCCACGCCGGTGCGCAAATCCTTGACGAGCTGGTATGGCTGCAGCACGTAGGAGCGGATCTGGTGGCCCCAGCCGATATCGGTCTTCGACGCAGCTTCCGCATTTGCCGCCTGCTCCCGTTTCTTCAGTTCCGCCTCATAAAGCCGCGCACGCAACATGTCCCAAGCTTTCGCGCGGTTCTTGTGCTGTGACCGTTCCTGCTGGCAAGCAACCACGATGCCCGTCGGAATGTGGGTGATCCGCACTGCCGAATCGGTCGTGTTGACGTGCTGTCCGCCCGCCCCCGAGGAACGATAGGTATCGATACGGCAATCGCTCTCGTTGATCTCGATGTTGATGGACTCATCGACCACCGGATAAACCCAAATCGATGAGAAGGACGTGTGACGGCGCGCATTGCTGTCGTAGGGGGAGATCCGAACCAGCCGGTGCACCCCCGACTCGGTCTTCAGCCAGCCATAGGCGTTATGGCCCTTCACGAGCATCGTTGCTGACTTGATCCCGGCTTCTTCGCCGTCGTGGACCTCCATCAGCTCCACCTTGAAGCCCTGCCGCTCGGCCCAGCGGGTGTACATGCGCAGGAGCATGTTCGCCCAGTCCTGGCTTTCCGTACCACCGGCACCGGAGTGAACCTCAACGTAGGTGTCGTTGCCGTCGGCCTCGCCGGAGAGCATCGCTTCCACCTGGCGGCGATTCGCCTCGCTCATCAACGCCTTGAGCCCGTCCTCGGCCTCCCTGACGATCGCATCGTCGCCTTCTTCTTCGCCGAGTTCGATGAGCTCCACATTGTCCTTCAGCTGCTGCTCAAGAGCCCTGACGCCATTGATGGCTTCATCGAGCTGCTGGCGTTCCCGCATCAGCTTCTGGGCCTCGGAGGCATCGTTCCAGAGGCTCGGATCCTCTGCACGGTTGTTCAACCAGTCCAGTCGCCTTATCGCCTGATCCCAGTCAAAGATGCCTCCTCAGCAGGCTTAGGGCCTGCTTGATTTCGTCGACTACATTGGTGATTTCCGCACGCATCGCGTTTCTACTTCACTCGTTGGTTGGACTTTTACCGCAGGACAGGCCCGTGCTGCCGAGGAGATAATTGCAGCGAGGGAGGATGTAAAGCCCGGCCCCACCCAATGCCTGGCGGCGGGATCAGAACAGACCAGGCATACCGGAGGTGACCGCCTGCTGGGTCTGGGGTGAACTGTTCAAGATCTCGTCCTGCGTCATGTATTCGCCGTCACCGATCACCTGGAAGACGTCCGCCGGGCCAGTACCAGGCTTGAACGCCTCGACGATGGTGTCCGGCTCACCCTCGAAAGCAGCCATGCCGGTCTTGCGGTTCACCGCGATCAGTTGCATGCCTTCCGGCACGATGAACCGTTCGGGCGGCATGAGCTTGGCGGCTTCTGCCAGGAACTCGCCGAAGATCGGCGCCGACAACGAGCCGCCGGTACCGCCGCGTCCAAGCGGCGCCGGCGTATCGAAGCCGAGATAAAGACCTGCCACCAGGTTTGGCGTAAAACCGACGAACCAGGCGTCCTTCTCGTCATTGGTGGTGCCGGTCTTTCCGGCTACATCGCGGTCATCAACAGGGATCTTGCCGGCGGCCGTGCCACGCCTGACCACGCCTTCCATCATCGACGTGATCTGATAGGCGGTCATCGGGTCAAGAACCTGCTCGCGATTGTCTATGACGGTCGGCTCTTCCTGGTTTGCCCAGTTGTTGGGGTTGCAGCCTTCGCAGCTGCGCTCCTCGTGCCGGAAAATCGTCCTGCCGTAGCGATCCTGAATCCGGTCGATCACAGTTGGCTTGATCTGCTTGCCGCCATTGGCGATCACTGCATAGGCCGAGACCATGCGCATCACCGTCGTTTCTCCCGAGCCGCGCGACATCGCCAGCAACGGCAGCATCTTGTCGTAGAT
>JAEYTV010000073.1 GCA_023433855.1 Pseudomonadota bacterium
CGGCTACATCCATCTGAAGACCATTCCCGAGGCTTCGCAGCACCTGATCGAAGAGGCGGGTCTTTACGCAGACCGGTTGTCGATCAACATCGATCTGCCGACCGATGCCGGGATCGGCAAGTTCGCACCGCAAAAACGACCGGACAATCTCCGCCGCTCCATGGGCGAGCTTCGCCTGAAGATCGAGGAGATGCGCGACCCCACTCTCCAGACAAAGCGGCGCAAGAAATTTGCTCCTGCGGGCCAGAGCACCCAGATGATCGTTGGCGCCGACGGCGCCGACGACGCAACAATTTTGGATGCCAGCGCCCGGCTCTATGGCAGTTACGGTCTAAAGCGGGTCTATTATTCCGCCTTCAGCCCGATCCCGGACTCGTCGAAAAACCTGCCGCTGATCAAACCTCCGCTGATGCGCGAGCATCGTCTCTATCAGGCGGACTGGCTTTATCGGTTCTATGGGTTTGATATCGGTGAGATCACTTCGTCGCGGCCCGATGGCATGCTTGATCTGGATCTCGACCCCAAGCTTGCCTGGGCGCTCGGACATCGCGAGCAGTTTCCAGTCGACGTGAACCGGGCCGAGAAGGAAAGGTTGCTGAGGGTGCCGGGTCTAGGCACGAAGACTGTCAAGGCGGTGCTGTCGGCTCGCCGCTTTCGACGGCTGAGGCTGGACGATCTGAAGAGGCTCGGCGTGTCATTGAAGAAGGTGCAGCCGTTCGTGACCTGCGAAGGCTGGACGCCGCGTCGCCTGGTGGACCGGCCAGACCTTCGGGCGATGTTCGAACCGAAGCCAGAACAGCTTTCCCTCCTGTGATGTATCGTTATGCGTTGCGGGGCAGGGGGGATCTCGAAGAATGGCGCGCGGCCGCCCGTGCCTTCCTCATGGCTGGCATTCCGCCTGAACTTATCGAATGGCGCACGATGGACGATGCCGCAGGGTTGTTCGGCTTCGACGACAACAGGCTGCCCGAACCTCTGGCGCCCAGGGGAGCCCTGCAGGTGCCGCCGGATTTCATTCGCCTCGCCGGAGCAGTGGTCTGCCATTCCGATCCCACCCGGTTCGCGGTGCTCTATCGGATGCTGTTCCGGCTTGTCCACGATCGCCGGTTGCTTCAGATGACCTCGGACTCGGACGTGGTGGTGGCGCAGCGGATGGCTAAGTCGGTGGGACGGGATTACCACAAGATGACCGCCTTCGTGCGCTTCAAGGAGCTTCCGCTGCCTGCTGGGCAAGCCGGGAGGCGGCGGTTCATCTCATGGTTCGAGCCCGATCACTACATCGTCGCACGCGCTGCGCCGTTCTTCCAGCGCCGTTTCACCGACATGGACTGGGTGATCGCCACGCCGATGGGATCGGCTTCCTGGGACGGGCAATCGCTGCGGACAACGGACGATCCGGCTTCCAGGCCAGACCTTCGAGACGAAACCGACGAACTTTGGCGGATCTATTACGCCTCCATCTTCAACCCGGCGCGGTTGAAAGTGAAGATGATGACCAAGGAGATGCCGAAGAAGTACTGGAAGAACCTGCCGGAGGCAGATCTCATTCCCGACATGATCGCGAATGCCGAGGCAAGCGTGCTGGAGATGGGCCGCAAGGCAGCAAGCGATCCGCTGCCCTTCCACCATCGTATCCAGCAACAAGCAGATGCGAGGCAGCCGGCGCAGCCAAGAGCGGCTCCGGGAAGTCTGGAGGCGCTGAAGGAAGATGCGCGATCCTGCACCCGATGCAACATCTATTGCCGCGCCACGCAAACCGTGTTCGGCGACGGACCGCCGGACGCCAAAGTGATGATCGTTGGCGAGCAGCCGGGAGACCAGGAGGACCTTGCCGGTAAGCCGTTTGTTGGCCCTGCCGGCAAGCTCTTCAATGAAACGCTGGCGAAGGCAGGCATCGATCGTCGCACGCTCTATGTCACCAATGCGGTCAAGCATTTCAAATACGAGCCGCGAGGCAAGCGGCGCATCCACCAGAAGCCGAACATGGACGAGGTAAGGCAATGCCGCTGGTGGCTGACGCAGGAACTGGAACTCGTCAAGCCGAAGCTGGTCGTTGCGATGGGGGCGACGGCTCTTTTTGCGCTTACCGACATGCGTCAGAAGCTTGAGGAGGTGCGCGGGGAGCCGCTTGCGATGGAAGGCGGCCGACTCCTGTTCGTCACCGTGCATCCATCCTATCTGTTGCGCATCCCGGACGAGGGGCGGCGTTCCTTGGAATTGGCGAGGTTTCAAGCGGACATTAACCGTGTCGCCCAGTCAGCCTCATGAGGCGCACCTGCATCGAACGTGTTTCAGGATACGAACTGAGGATCCCTCGGCAGGTTTCGTGGCTGGTAATGGCTGTTCTGACGCCGGGTAGCAACAGACTGATGGATCATGGCGCCGTCGGGGATGAAGCGGCTGTCCTGACGCGGAAAATAGATGCCTGAGCGGGCGCCGCGCTTGCGCCAGGAGTTTTCCGGGACGCGCCGCGGAACATATTCCAGGATCTCCCAGCCGGGACTCATGGACTCATGCAACGGTGCCGTCGGATCAAGCTGCACATACTGATTGGCGCTCCGGCCGAGCACTATATTGTTGATCGTTCGGTTCACATAGATGAGCCCGGTGGCGGCAGTTTCGCGGATCATCCAGTCAAGCGGGATCTTGACCTGGCCGCTTTGGGCTTCCTTGTGTCCGCCTCCGACATCGCCGTGGAAGCCGGCGAACCAGACTTCCTTGAAGTTCTGCTTGGGAGCGGCTTTCGGCTTGAAAGGGCCGCCCCAGTAGTCCTGATCGCCAATCCATAGTTCGGGCTGGAACATCGTGCGCCGCTCATCGATCGCTACGGCGTGTCGAACCCATTCGACGCTCGGGTTTTTGCGGGTGAAAGGATGCGTCTTCAACTGGGGATGCCATTTTCCCGGCTCGATCACCGAGGCAACCGTATCAAACAGGCCGAGAAGCTTGATAGGAGGACGGTCATTACGGAGCATCCGTTCATAGAGGCGCATGCTGGCGAAGGCCGAAGCCCCCTCCGCCTCCTCGGCCGGAAGTTCCTTGCGTTGCTCCGGCTCGGGAATGCCCTTGTAGGTCCTGTAGGCATAATCCAGCAGGTTCAGGTGATACTTGGTGACGAGCCCGAAAGCATGGATGAAGCCAGCAAGCACCCGACCGGAATAGGCACCGCGGCTGAAGCCGAAGATGTAGATGCGATCGCGATCGGTATGCCTGCCATCGCTGTCCGGCGGCCCGCGGTCGTAGTTGTCGACGAGAAACCGGTAGGCTTCCTTCACGTTCTGGTCGAGCCCCCAGCCTGTTGCGAGCCCCCAGATTTCGTAGGCCTTGCGATGGAAGCGCGACCAGGCGTTGGCGGCTCCGAAGGTGCCGATGCCGGGGTCATAATAGACGATCTGCTCATGCGATCGCTTGAGAGTACCGAACAGCCGAAGGATGTTGGTGCGATCGGCCGCGATTTCATTCGACGTGCCGTCGAACAGGATGACGATATTCTTGGACATGTCTCCCGCCTCGAACACCCGCGCGAAGGATAGCAGGCGCGGCCGCAAACTTCAATCGACGGCTGCTAGGGGTGGCCTCCCGCAGGGCTGTTGATATGCGCTGTGGCATAGATCCGTCGAGCAATAGCGGCGAGTGCAAGCAGGGTGACCGACGAGAGGATGCAGCATGTCGCAAAGCCGGTGGCAAAGGCCGCTCGCGCGGTCTGAAGCCAATCTGGGGCCGCGGCCCCGATCTGCCGCGCCACATCCACCGCGCCGCCGATCGTCATTCTTGCCGCGACGGCTTGATCGGCGGCAAGCCCGGCGAGCTCCACATCCTGCATCAGGACCCGGTAGACAAGGGTGCCCAGACTGCCGAGCAGGGCGATCCCCAGTGCGCCTCCCAGTTCCGCGCTTGTCTCGGAAAGAGCGGATGCCGAACCGGCCCGCTCTGGCGGCGCCGTACCGACGATAAGGCCAGTCGTTGTCAGCACGACGGGCACGAAGCCCAGCGCGATCAACATGCTGGCTCCCAATACGCCGAACAACGTCTCGAAGTATGCTGCGAAGGCCATTGCCATCGTTCCGAAGGCGTTGATGACGAGCCCCGCCAGAACGGTCTTCACCGGACCGAGTCTGTTGGTGATGCGGTAGGCCTGCAAGGACATGACCGTGAAAGCCAGTGACGATGGGATGGACCAGAGCGCGGCGGCAAGCGGCGTCAGTCCAAGCACGAACTGAAGAAAGAGGTTCTGGTAGAGAAAGACGCCGAAGACGAAGAAGAGGCCGGCGAGGTTGACCAGCAAGGAGGCCGTAAAGGCAGGAATCCTGAAGAGCTTCAAGTCTATCAAGGGATGCTCGATCACCTGCTGACGCCGGACGAAGAGCCATCCGACCATGATCCCTGCCGCTATCCAGGCAAGTTGCGCAAGGTGGAAGCCCTCGGCGGCCATGTGCTTGAACCCGTAGATGACCGGTAACACTGTGCCCAGCGACAGGCAGACGCTGAACAGGTCCAGCCTTGCGCCCTCGGGGCTCTTGTACTCCGGCAGAAGCAGCGGAGCGACGACCAGCAGTATCAGCATGACAGGGATGTTGATGAGGAAGACCGATCCCCAATGGAAATACTGGAGAAGGAAGCCGCCGAGCAAAGGACCGACCAATCCACCCAGCGCGAACGCGGTTCCCCACACTCCGATCGCGCGATTTCGCTCTCCCTCGTTCTTGAAGAGGTTTGCGATCAGAGACAGGGTCGAGGGGGCAACAGTGGCTCCAGCGATGCCGAGAAAGGCGCGCGAAACGATCAGTTGCTCAGCGGTCGCGGAAAAGGCAGCGCAAGCTGAGGCGACACCAAAAGCCGCCGCACCGATCAGCAGGACCTTCCTGCGGCCGATCCGGTCTCCCAGCGTGCCCATGGTGACGAGGAATCCGGCGACCATGAAGCCGTAGATGTCGTTGATCCACAGAAGCTCCGAGGCGGTCGGGTCAAGGTCAGCGATGATGGCCGGCATGGCCAGAAACAAAACCGACAGGTCCATGGAATAGATCAGGCAGGCGATCGACAGCACCACCAGCCCGATCCATTCTCGGCGTCCTGCGAGGTCTGTCGAATCACCAGATTTCATCTCAAGCTCCTGGAAGCGGCCGGAGACTTTTTCTTTGGTTCGCCAGGATTGGCAAGTCCCTCTTCCGGTCAGCGCCCCCGCAGGTCTTAAACCTGCAGTGTCGTCACGTAGGCATCCAATCGCGCCAGGGTCTGCCTTCCGCCGTCAACCGCGCCGAATTCGATGGTGGCGTCGCGCGCCTCCGCCGTCGGGAAAAGAAGGATGATGCTGATGCGCGTCTTGTCACCTTCGGCGACCAGTGTGATCATCCCCTGAAAGATGGCGGGTTCGTCCATTTCGCCCCCATGGTCGTAGACGAGCCGTTCGGGCGGAGAGATTTCCTTGTAACGGATCCAGTTCGGCCAGTCCCTGTCCGGCCCGTGCATCGTGTACCGCCACAGCCCGCCGACCGAGAACTCCATTTCATGGGTCACCGTCCGGAACCCGTTGGGCCCCCACCACTGATCGAGGTGCTTCGCATCGGCAAGCATCCTGAACACAAGCTCTCTCGGCGCGCTGATCAGGCGTTCGACTTCGATGGTCCTGCTGTTGTCAAGGCTAAGCGTCATGCGCGTCTCCTCCGCTAAGCTGCCTGAGAAGGTTCTCAAGGCGGTCGAAATTCTGTTCGTTGGCAGCGGCGATGAACGTCCTGAGCTGCAGGTTTTCTTCCGTAGGCTCGAACAGCATGCGCCAATGAAGCCGGGTACCTTTCCCTTCCGCCGCGAATGTCATCTCCATGGTGTAGATGTGCATCGGAAGGTGGTGAAGGAAGACGATGCGCTCGTAGGGGACGATCTGCTGGAAGGTCGAATGGTTGTCGAACTCGGTGCCGTCGGAGGCCGTCATGGTGATGCGCCAGTCGCCGCCCGGACGGAAATCGAACTCGTCGATGTGGTTGGTGAACCCGTGGGGGCCCCACCATTGCTCAAGCTTGTCGGGGTCGGCGAAGGCCTCGAACAGGACCCGCGGACCAAGATCAAACACTCGTTCGTTGAGGATTTCCATCTGCTCAGGCATTGTCGTCCTCCCCGGAAACCGGTCCTCGCGGCAGTGTCGCAAGATAGTTCTCCAACCTGTCCAAACGGTCTTCCCATAATTTGCGGTAGTCGCCGAGCCACCCATCGACTGCCTTCAGAGGCTCCGGGTCCAGCCGGCAGGGTCGCCACTGTGCCGTGCGACCGCGCGTGATCAGCTTGGCGCGTTCCAGAACCTTCAAATGCCTGGAGACTGCAGGAAGGCTCATGTTGAACGGCGCCGCCAATTCGTTGACCGTTGCCTCGCCGCTCGACAGCCGTGCAAGTATTGCCCGGCGCGTCGGATCAGCGAGCGCAAACATCGTCTGGGACAGCGGATCGAGGTGCATATTTAACTGCTCAGTTAATTAACCTTATGGATAAATACATTGGAAAATGAAGCCGGTCAACAGGGATGCTGACCGGCTTCGTGTTGTTCTCAGAAGTAGCTCTGCAGCGGCCGGACCTCAAGGTTGCCCGCCTTCAGCGCCTTGATCGCCATGGCTGCGGCTTCGGCGCCGGCCATCGTCGTATAATAGGGAACTTTCTGCATCAGCGTGGCGCGGCGCAGCGACTTGGAATCCGAGATCGCCTTGTTGCCGTCGGTCGTGTTGATGACGAGCTGGACCTGGCGGTTGCGGATTGCGTCCTCGATATGCGGACGGCCTTCCAGAACCTTGTTGATCTTCGTCGCCTCAATGCCGTTTTCAGCGAGGAACCGGGCGGTGCCGCCGGTCGCCATGACCTTGAAGCCGGATTCTGTCAGCAGGCGGATCGCAGGCAGGACGCGGGTCTTGTCCTCGTCACGGACTGAAACGAAGACGGTTCCCTCGCGTGGGAGTTCGACACCAGCGCCGAGCTGGGACTTCGCAAACGCGAGCGCAAAATCCGTGTCGAGGCCGATGACTTCGCCGGTCGAGCGCATTTCCGGGCCGAGCAGCGTGTCGACGCCGGGGAAGCGGGCGAAGGGGAAGACTGCTTCCTTGACCGCCATATGCGTGAGCGCGCGGGGATCCGGCCGCACCGGCGTATAGGCG
>JAEYTV010000131.1 GCA_023433855.1 Pseudomonadota bacterium
CCTCCACACCGACCGCCTCCCGCACAGCGCGCACGCGAGCAACGTCTTCATGGATGACTTCCTCCAACGAACGCCCCTTGTCACGCCGGGCAAGCGCGTGATGTCCGACCACCATCTTCAGCCGCTTATGCCCGTTCTGCGCTAGATGGCGAGCCGCCGTTGCGAGCTCATCCCGATCAAGGGCTGCAAACCCGAAGGTGACATAGGTAGGCACGCTTGAGCGTGCTCCGCCGAGGAGCCGCCAAACCGGTTGACCAAGTCGGCGGCCGAGGATGTCCCACAGGGCGATGTCGATCGCCGAGGCGACGTGACTTGCATAACCTGTTTGCCCGCGCGGACTGAGGAGCCAGTATATCGATTCTGCGACAGCCTCCCGCCGGGTCGCGTCCGTCCCGATCAGGTTTGGCGCGACAACGCGGTTGATCGCGGCAGCGACCACTTCCTCGTCAGTGATGGCGGTAAAGCCGTGCCCTACCAGACCATCTGAAGTCTCGACTTCAATGACGACGCCAGACAGTTCAGTCGTACGAGAAACCGGACCGATTACCAGATCGCATGGAAGATAGGCTGGAATGGCCTCCACACGTGCAATTTTGTTGTCCTTTGCGCTGCCGTGATGACCAACCTGATCCACTTCCTAGACCTCCCTATTTCCTGCGCCCGCTGTAGATTGTCATGTTCAGCCGGTGCGGACTCGCCGCTCCCGCTTGCCTTGTTCGCCGGCAATGGCAATCAGTTCAGCCATCTTCTCAGCGTCCACCCTGAGGTGATTTCGCATCAGTTCCGATGCATCCTTGTCGCGCCCTGCACAAATCGCGTCCACCAGCGCTTGATGCTCGCGATGAGCTTCCTCCATCCGGCCCTTGAGCCGCACCATGAAGCAGCGATAGGGATGGAGTCGGAAGCGGAGATCACGCGCCTGCCGCGCAAGGAAGCTGTTCCCGCAGCCTGCAAAGATTGCCAGATGCAACGACCAGTTGATGTCGTTGAATCCGTTCGTATCTTCCGCCGCAACAATAGATCCCGCACGCGTCTGTATGTCGGATAGGGCGATCCGTGCATCATCACCCATTCGACGCGCGGCCCAGGTGGCGGCCTGCGCCTCAAGACATGCCATCACTTCGAGCATCTGCACGATGTCCGGAAGCTCGATCGAAGCCATTCGGGTACGCTGGCGCGGCTTCATCTCCACGACGCCGAGCATTGAAAGCCGCAGCAGAGCTTCCCGGACAGGGGTGCGCGAGACCTCAAATCGCAGAGCAAGCTTCCGCTCATCAAGAAAATCACCTGGCAGCAGGCGTCCGGCAAGAACCTCTTCCTCCAGCCCGCGCAACAGTCGCTCGCTCAATGTTGAATCGTCGACGTCCACTTGGCACCCCCGTTGATGATTTTGGTATACCAGATTCTACATGTGGTCAACCAGGCGGCTCTCCTTCCTCCCATAGAGGTCTTCTCCGGAGGGATGAATGTGGATAACCCGGGTGGGACCGCATCTCCCTGACGACCAAAGCCCTCTCTTCAAGGCAGATTCGAGGACAGAGCTCCCAACCGATCATCGCTATTTACGCGATTACCAGCGTAAGAACGGGGCTCACTGGTCAAAGCGGCTTCGTTGGAGCGCGGCGCGATGCAGTTCCTCAGTGCGCTTGTCGGTCGGGATGATTGTGCAGGATGGAGCAGCCCGAACCACAGGCCGCACCTCCGGTCTCAGAACGGTAAACCGCTTCTGAAGTCTGTTAATTCGGGCACAAATCGGCGGATTTGACCCCGGATACCGGTGTTACATGATACCGCATCAGTGTGACCCCGTCTTGCGTACGGATGACAGCATGCGTGGCTCCGACGGTTTCAAAAAGGTGTGCGGCTTTCTCAGAGGTCGTTTCCGGCCGTCTTGACCGCTCGATCAAGAGGCCGGGGGCGGTGCACAATTCAACAGGGAAGGCCCCCCGGAACCCGTAGCGCTGCAGGTCAGCGACGGACCAGACGAGCACTTGCGGAAAGCGAAGCGCGAGCGATCCTGTTCGAGCGTAATTCGTCGTAGCGATCCATCTTGCGCCCGTTTCCTCCAGCAGTTCAGCGATGGCATCTCGAGCCGCCGACCATCCACGTGTTTGGTTTGGGGGATTGTCGGTCGTGCCAATGGGGGTGAGCGGATTGAAGGCGGTTGCGACTGAACTGACGCTCACCAACAATGCAGTAGTGAGGGCCGCCCTGGTCCAATGCCGCGACGATTGCGCCTGAGCCAGGCCAAAGACCGCAAGAATGGCGAAGGATGCCTGCAGTGGCACAATCCAGTTGGCTTGAACTGGCGCATGTGTCGCGTGATAGGCGAAGTAAACCAGGAGGGGAGCGGAGCTCCAGATCAGCACAGCGCTGTGTTTCGGCGGGGCCTTGAGAGCCTGGAAGGCAAACCAGGTGACCAATGGTGTCGGCGCCAGCAGCAGGAGCGCGGCATATTCCCCAAGATACGGGATCGAGAAGCCTGAGGCGACGAGCCGCCCGCTTTGCCGTTCCAAGCCGAGCCAATCGTTTTGCAGGTTCCAGATGAGATAGGGAAGAACCGGCAATATCGCCGCAACCGCCGTCATATAGGGCAGGCGTGTGCGCAGGTACTCGCGGGTTTTGTGCGTGCTAAACAGGTAGGCCAGCAATCCGAAGGCCAGAAAGGCATTGGTGAATTTCGACACACCGCCGAGCCCGATGAACAGACCTGTGCAGACCCACCACAACATCGCGAAACGTGTGTCTGGCGGCGTGCTGATCGCGCCGATCGCCGCCCAAAGTGCGGCGACCCAAAACAAGCTGGACGGTGCGTCGGGGCTTGCAAAACTTCCCAGAGCGAAGACCGGCAGGGTAAGGTTATAGAGCGTTGTGGCCAGCATTGGCAGACCCGCAGCCCCACAGGACATGCGTCGCGCGATATCCCCCACAAGGTACCCCGAGGCAACAAAGCCGATCACCGGAAACAGGCGGATGCCGAGCGGGCTTTCACCAAAGAGGCTGGTTCCCATGCGGATCATATAGGCGATCATGGGCGGATGATCGTAATACCCGAACGCCAGATGGCGGGCCCACAGTGCATAATAGGCTTCAACATCGAAGAGGGGTAGCAATGCGGCGATGGCGAGGTGAACGGCAAGAAACGAAAGTGATATGGTGAAGACGGAAAGCCGCATCGGAAAGCTACCTTGAACGGCACGGAAGACAGCACACCAATTCCGGCATTGCCGCTAGCGCCGTGGGTACGGCAGCGGGTAGGAAGATAGGAGGTTCCGGCCGATTGCGACTTCCGCTTCGAACAGGATGTCATTGCCGATCTCGACTGCGACCGGGGCTTGGCGATCGATACGGGTGAAATACGGACGGATCGATCTCAGGCCACGGACAAAGGCACCGGTGCGACCGATGAACAACACATCGCGACCGATCCAGGCGGCCGGGTCTGCGAGGAATGCGAAGCCGCGAGGGTCATCGTCAAACACCAGAACTGTCGCGCGAGGCCCGAGCGCCTCGGCTAGACGTGAAGCTTCTAGCCAACTGAAGGCGACAACCAAAGGACGGTCCTGCGGCGCGGCCACAGGCGTCGGCGCCGGCAACAAACCACGCTCAGCAAGGTTGTCGGCGAGGCCGCGCCAGGTCAAGGATTCCGCCAGGAATTCGTTGAGGCCCACACGGGCGATGAGGGCTGATGACGGCGGCGCGTAGCGGATCAACGTTACTGCGAGGATCGCAAACGCGAGGACCGTGGCCGCTGTTGCAGCAAGGATTCTGGCTGCGCGACGAGGTTGGTGACGACGAGCCTCAAGTGAGGCTATTGCGTGGCCGAGCATCGGCAGCAAGAACAGCCACCCCGGCATTTGCCAATGCGGCAGGGCATCGCCACCCCAGAGCGGCACCGCAGTAAATAGGATGATCGACGGCAGGCCAAGCGCGGCCAGAAACGCGACCGGACCCGCGCGGGTACCGCTCGCCCGAAGCAATGAGATCGTTGCTGCGAGCGCAGCGATTAGTGTCCATGGACCGAGATAGGCCATCTGCCCGAACACCGAACGAGCGAGCGCGGTCCAGTTGGTACCCCCCGAACCGACACCGCGCGATGACTGAAAAAGGAATGAGACCCAATCATGCTGCACGTTCCAAACAACGACCGGCGATACCACGAGCGCGGCAGTCGCTATCGCCAGCCAGGGTGCGGGGATCATGAGGCGACGGCGGTGGGGCGTCGCGAGAACGAAGACCGCCGCGCCGACAGCGAAGAGCGCCGCGTGGTATTTCGAGAGCCCGGCAAGCCCGAGCGTCAGTCCGGCGGCAAGCCAAAGACGGCCTTCGCTCCCTGGAGCGCGCTCGGAAAACAGGATCCTGTCGAGCATCCAGGCCGTCAGGGAAAGAAACAGGATCAGGGGGCCGTCCGGCACCAGCCAAGACCCGGCGGAGACCATGAAGAATGGTGCCAGGCTAAGCGCTAGCAGCATCCAGAACCCCGCTCTCGGTCCCCACCGGCGACGGGTGAGATCAAACATCACCACGCTCGTTAGGGTGAACGCGAAAACGAAGGGTAGACGCAGCACCAGCACCGGCACGTCTTCTCCGAAGACCGGATCGGCAATCTCCCGCATCGCCTTCACCCACCAGAAAGCCATCGGAGGGTGATCGAACCACGAAAGCTGCCATCGCGTGGCAACCGCCACCGCATAAGCCTCGTCGATGCCGGGATCGAGCAGCGCCGCCAGACCCAGACGGACGAGCGTTCCGGCCATTATGACCAACGCAGCAGCGCGGCCTATGGCAGCGCTCTCTTGCGACCGCGACGTGGACACCCGTTTCCGGGGAAATGCAGAACGATGTGGCGGGTGCACTGTCATTGGGCCGAGACTCCACGGTGGTGACCTGCCTGGTAATTTAGGGTGAACCGGCAGAGAGTAGTGGTCATGAGAGCCGCGCGTGCGAAACCAATAGCTCCGCAACTGGCCGTGCTGCGCTAACGGGCGCGCCACGTGAACATCGACGTTGCCACATAATTGAAGACCGCCCCCAGAACCGCACCCGCCAGCCCCGCCAACCACCAGGAAGCCTGCTCGTGAACGAGCTGCCCAGCACCCACATTGGCAATTACACCCATGCTGCAGACGATCCAGAACGAGGCCAAGCCGGAGATCAGCCGCCAGCCTTTGAGCCTGCGGTCGCGATGGGTTACGATATTGTTGAGAAAGAAGTTGCCGGTCATCGCCACGTAGGCGGCCGTCATCTGTGCCAGCGAGAACGCCATGCCAAACGCCAGCGCCATCTTGAGCGCTGCGAGATGGACAACAACACCAAATCCGCCGATGAGGGCAAAAAGCACGAAGCGGAGCGAGAGCACATCGCCCGTTAGCTTGGCGAGCAGGAGACTGAGATATTCCGCCGCCACGAGGTTGTCGAGCTTGGAGACCCCGTGCTGCCGCGGCCGAAAGCGCAACGGCACTTCGCTCGTCCGCAGCGGCTGTGGTGTCGAAGCGAGGATATCCATCAGGATCTTGAAGCCCTGGGTGGAAAGACGCGGCGCGAGAGCTTCGAATGCCGGGCGGCGCATGGCGAAGTAGCCGCTCATGGGATCGCTGACGTCGACAAGCAGAAGCGTTCGGGCAAGCCGGGTCGCGAGCCGGCTACCGCCGAGGCGGGTGCGAGAGAGGCCGTCAGCAGCACTGCCTGCATGGCAGAAACGGCTCGCTATCACGAGATCGTCGCCTGCCCGTATGCGACGAAGCATCTCCGGCAGCAGCGACACGTCATGCTGCAAGTCTCCGTCCATGATGGCGATGACCGGCGCCGATGAAGAGAGCATCCCCTCGATTGAGGCCCCGGCAAGGCCGCGCCTCCCGATCCGGCGAATGCAGCGCACACGCCCGTCATATCTGGCAATCTGTCGCGCGACATCGGTGGTACCATCCGAACTGTCGTCATCCACGAATATGACTTCCCAGTCGATGCCGGTTAATGATGAGACGAGCGCTCCAACGACCAGTTCTACATTGGGTGCTTCGTTGAATGTCGGAACGATGACCGATAGCTCAGGCGACGGGTGCTCTGACTCACATGACAGCCGGACCGGCTGTTCCGCTAAACGTGCATCCTGCATCATCTCACGTAAACTTCTTTCGGTGCTTAGGCGGTTGAAAGGAACAGAGCCGTGCGGCGCGGCGCGACAGGCGAACAGGTGTGGATCGACGACCCGTCCTGGCGGCGTCAGGCTGCGCCCTCCCATGGGAATCTTGGATCGGATTGCTATCTCAGGTGGGATTCACGGACGAAAAGCGCGTCGATCTGCGGGGCGTTTCGCGAGAATGATCGCCAGAGCAGCACCGCCAGAACGAACATCAGATTCCAGGAGATCACCACGTCCGACAGGAAGTGGCCTCCAAACACCACTCTGTTGAACGAAAAGGCTGCCGCAACGATGCCTACCACTCCGAGATAAAGCCCCGCGTATTTTGGCTTGATCAACACGACAAGCGTTAGCAGTGCGAAGGCACTTGCCGCCTCTCCCGAGATGAAGGAACAATTCCTTGCACATTGGTCGGTGAGCTGCCACGGAGGCGTGAAGAACGCCTGACCGCCAAATTCTTCAAGTGCTCGTGGACGCGCTCGACCAACCAGCATTTTGAGCAGGTGAACGCCCAGCCCGGGACCCGCCGCAAAGAACGTCAGCACGAATAACAACTTGTGTGGCGCAGGTGGATATTTCTGTTTCCTGAGGAGCGGATTTGGAATCAACAGCAAAATGGCAATTCCTATCACCACCCAGGGGAGAAACCTGTTGGCGTCCCGAAATGCAACAAGGAAGGCGTTTTCCCTGAATCCGAAACCCGCGGCGGGGTCCCAGAACAAGCGACTTACGATCAGGTCAAGTTCTGGCATCGCCGCGAAAATCAGGGAGACCAAGCCAAGGAGCATAAGCGCGTGTGGCAGCAAATGGCATGCTTTGTCCTCCCCGGTTTTCGAAATTGCTTTTTGAACGTGGTTGAGGTGAGTTACGTTCATCGGTGGTCCCTCGTTGAGGACCACGTTCTGTCGCCGGATTGTCAAGGTTTGACCGAGAACCGGAGAAGGGCATGTCAAAATCGATGAGTTTGACTATGATTTCATCTCTCGTGCTGGTGGTCGAGGACGACGAAGAGATAGCGTCCCTCTTGGACAAATATCTGGCCAGAGCAGGTTACAGAACGACCAAAGCATCAACAGGCCTTACGGCTCTCGCCCATGTACAGAGACTGCAGCCGGACCTGATATTGCTCGATATCGGACTGCCGGACATCGATGGCTTCGATCTTCTGACGAAGGTTCGCGCAAATTCGACCGTGCCGGTCATATTCTTGTCGGCGATGGATGACAGTACAGACAAATTGCTCGGCCTGAAGCTCGGCGCCGATGACTACGTCACGAAACCGTTCAACCCGCAGGAAGTCGTGGCACGTGTGGGCGCCGTACTGAAGCGAACCCGAGGTGTAGCCGGTAATGAAGTGATCCGGCACGACGGGATCGAAGTCCAGCTGGATTCCCACATTGCGATCGCAGCGACGCAGAAAGGTCGAGTTGAACTGCCTCTGACTGCGACAGAGTTT
>JAEYTV010000146.1 GCA_023433855.1 Pseudomonadota bacterium
ATCTGGTGCTCGGCATGCAAGCGGTGGGGGCGGGGGTTTCCGAACTGTCCGCGGCATTTTCCCTGGCAATCGAGATGGGTGCAAGGCTGGAGGACGTTGCCGCTACCATCCATGCGCATCCCACCCAATCGGAAGCCCTTGCGGAAGCCTCAATGAAGGCTCTCGGACAGGCGCTTCACCTGTGATGCCGGTTTCCTGCAGGCGTCACCGCTTGCCGGAGGAGCCCTTGTCGTCCTCCTGCTTCTTTTCGCCGTCCTTGCGCGCCTGCTGCTCGAGGTTGCGGTCGATCGTCTCGCGGGAGCCTTCGGCTGGTTCCTGGCCCGGCGGGTTTGGTTTGTCGCCCATGGTCATCTCCTTTTATATCTGCGGACCTGCCGAACAAACGCAACGCCTCGCAGTTCCTCAAAGCTCAAGCAGGGCGTAGGGTCTGCCTGTCGGCTTCACGATATGTGACGCCACATTGTAGACGGGGGCGCCGCCCGGTGTGCGGCCCTCATAGGTGCCGCGATGGGCATGCCCATGGACAACCGCCTTGACGGGGAACCTGTCGATCGTTTCCGCAAGCCGCGATGAACCGAGGAAGGGATAGATTTCGTGAGGTTCGCCGACGACGGTATCCGGGATGGGCGCATAGTGGAGCACCACCAGGGCCCGCTCCGATCGCACTTGGCGGAGGGCGTTTTCAAGCCGCATTGTTTCCTCGACACTCTCTGCCACCATCGCCTTGATCGCCGGCTCTCCGAACGATCCAAGCATGTAGCGGCCGAAGCCGCCTGCGAAGCCCTTGACGCCGGCGAACCCGACACCAGCGATCTCGACCGCCTGTCCTTCCAGGAGTTGCACTCCGGCGTCCTTCACGATCTGCTTCACTTCCTCCACATGACCGCATTCATAGTCGTGATTGCCAAGAACGCCGACGATCGGGATGGAACAGGAGCGAAGGTCGGCAGCAAGAATTTCCGCCTCTTTCGGTCGGCCGAGATCGGTAAGATCACCGGTCAGGACGAGGATATCGGCTGCCTGGGAGATTTCCGTGAAGAGTTCCTTGTAGGAAGTCCCACCGTTTTCCTTGACATGAAGGTCACCCATGGCGGCGATCCTCGCCTTGCCATTGCCGCTCTTCGTTCCAGCCGCTGAGTCTTGTACAGCATCCGTAGCGTCCGTCACGCGGATCCTCCTTCTCTCACCTCATCGTCGAGGCCTTCCCGGAGCTCGCCTTCGCCGCCGACATCGGCAAAGCCCCATTCCTTGACATCGATCTCGAAGTCCACCCGGCTGAACATGCGTCCCCGGCAGATCTTCATCTGCGGCAGCGGCAATTCGCGTTGGGCCTTCAACCGGTCAAGAAGCTCGTCGAGCAACCAGTCGGGCACCTTGTCGCGCTCGGTCGGGTAGATCCAGCGGAAGTTCAGAAGATGGATCAGCAGCACTTCCCAATGAACTTCCATGTGATTGAGCAGCCGCTGCCAATCGATCTGGTCGTGGGCCCGAAGGATAACATGGACGATGTCACCGCCATCGTAGCGATGGCGAAGCTGAACGAAGCACTTCGACCAGATGAGTTCGGTCGGGGCGATAATGCGGACCTTGTGGCCATTCATCTCGATCTGGCGTGCATTCTCGAACCAGGCGTCGCCGATCGGCATCGTGCCGTTCGAGCCGGCGAAGATGACATCGAAGAAATGTCGGCCCTTCCTCACCTTGCCGAGCCAGCGGTCGTCCTCGACCTCGATCTCGTACCGCCTTTCCTTGAAATGGGCGAGGATCCTCGCGTAATCGCCAGCCCTGCAGAAGATATCCAGATCCTTCGTCGGCCGCGAAATGCCGGTATAGGCGCTGACGGCGAAGGTTCCGGCGAGAAGGAAGGGGATATGACAGTTGACGAGCTCCTCGAGCGCCTCAGCCACGAATGCCTCCGAGTCCGGGTCGGCCAAGGTGGGGGACGCCTTCACCTCCAAGTCGGGTTCGTTCTTGAGCGCATACTTCCCCGGTGTGCTAACCAGATCCTGCGCGGCATTAGCTTCGGCGTTCATCGACGATCTCCGGCTCTATTTCGCGCAGGGGAACACACGGGGCGTGCCCGCGGTTCCGCGGTCAGGTCATTTCCGCTTCAGCGCTCCGGCGGATCGGCATTGGCCATGGGGCTCGCCCGGCCATCAGGCTGGTCCACATCTTCCCGTTGATCGAGATCTTCGAGATCCGCCTCCACAAGGTAGGTGTCACCGACGCCGAGTCTCGACGCTTCCTTGATGGCCTCCTGATTCACCGTATCTTCCTCCGCATGCAGAGCCCCCTCGACGCGCTCGCGGCCTTCCTGTTCGATCCGCGCGGTTCCACTGTTCTCGGTAGTTTTGCGTTCGGCGTCCATGGGTGTTCCTTTCCATTGAAGAGGGCGCGCCTCAGCGTCATGTCCCTTCGGACAACCCACTTGGCCACGAGATGTTCCGCTGGCGTCCGCTGGAACCAAATACCGGCAGTACGGTTTCGGTGATGGAACAAAGGAGGCTACGATGCCCGCCAAATCGAAAGCGCAGCAGAAGGCCGCCGGAGCGGCATTGGCCGCCAAGCGCGGCGACATCAAGAAGAACCAACTGAAAGGTGCTTCCAAGAGCATGGAGAAATCCATGAGCGAAAAGGAACTGCACGACATGGCGTCCACAAAACGCAAGGGAAAGCCCGAGCACGCAGCTCAGTAATCCCGCAACACCGTGCTGCAAGGTCTCGGCTGGGGCTATCCAGAGGACCGTCGCCTCCGCTCGGGTGAGGCCGCTGGTCTTCACCGGGCACTGCCGGTAAACTCGCGGACAAGGCGATCTCTCCTGCGGCTGAAGAGTGCTGTCGCCGGTCCCGCTATCGTGCCGCCCGGTCACGGTGAGGTCTCGTTGCAAGGAGGATCAAATGCCGCCCGAAGAACTCGAAACCACATTGAGGGCTTTGCCGCTTCGCGTCGGTGTCTATATCCCGGATGATCTCCTCGAAGACTGGTTCGCTCCTGGGACCGGCATGAAACCTGTCAGCGATCAGGCTCTCAAAGAGGCCGAGGGCTACGGACGAAAGTTCGAATGCGAGTTCAAGTATTACCCAGAGAGGATGGAGGGCGTGTTCTGGAAGTGGGTCCCGGCGCTCTGACCGCGCTGAGACGCGCTTTTTCGTCTCCTCCGCCAGGGATGCAACTGGGCGCAATTCCATACCCAGCCGCAAGGATCACACTGCTGCGAATCGGCCCCTCAAAGCTTCGAACTTCGTGAGTTGTTCGCCGATCAGGTCGCGGTTCTCGTCACGGCGAACGAAGACCTTGAACATGGCTGCGCCCTTCTCGTTCATGAACCAGACCGAGCAGGAGCGGCGGCCGTGAAAGTTCCGGTCGACGAAGGTAATCGAAGCGCAGTTATCCTTCTTGAGGTGTCCCCCGATCGGGCTGTCGCCATGGATATTGAACCAGCCATGGGCCTCGGAGCCGTGCGGCAGGCTTCCCTCCGCCTCCAGGACGATGTCCTCCGTGTGGACAATGAAGAGAACTTCACCCCAGCTGCCCATCTCGGACCAGATGTCGACGAAGTGTTCCTTGGCCGCGATCACCGCTGCTCCAGGAGGAAGGATTTCCAATATCTCGGCCGGGGTAACATCGGCATTTGCGGCAATCGCCTCAATGACGCCGTCTGGCTTTGCAGCAAGGGCGGCCATTGCCCGTTCGCGGCGGTCCGGCTTCACGTCCGTGACTGCGCTCATCACCGGCCTCAAGCGGCGTCGGCGCGCGCGC
>JAEYTV010000209.1 GCA_023433855.1 Pseudomonadota bacterium
CCTCCAATTGTGCAGAGGATGCGGGTCGTTGCCGTCATACGCATGAGGCAGTTGTCCCGCGGACGGACGTAATTCGTCACGCAGCTTTGGGACAGATGTCCCCAGCAATGTGAAGGCGCGGACTTTAGGCAGACAGCAACTTGACGATGGCCTGCGAGCGGCTGTGCACGCCGAGCTTGTCGAATATCCCCGAAAGCTGGTTGCGAACCGTCTTTTCGCTTTTGCCGAGGCGCGTTGCGATGGTGCGGTTGTCAAGGCCTTCGGCCACAAGGGTGAGGATCGTAGTCTCGGTCGGCGTTAGACGGGCCTCACTGATGGCGCGGGGCGTCTCCAGTCGATCCTGGCCGAGGAAGGCCGCGAGTTCCGAGTGGAAAACGGCCCAGGCCGGTTCGTCCGGCAGCAGCACATGGTTCTTGCTCTCCAGGGGTACGAAGCGCGCGCCGGGAATTGTTGCGGCCAGCCGCAGACCTTCCTCAAACGGAACGCGCATGTCTCCTCGACAATGCATAATGAGCGTGGGCACAGCGAGCTTCGAAGCCAGCTCCATTACGTCGATACCCTGCATTTGCCACAGCAATTCCGACGCGACTTCGGCTGTCGCTGTCTCCCGCTCCAGATCGCCCCACCAGCGGTGCTGCTCCGGCTTGCCGTCAGGAATGAAGAGGTTGGTGAAGAAGCGACAGAATGCTGGGTTTTCACGCCCCCATCCGATGCGGATGAGATTTACCAGCGTGTCGGCTTCCAATCGCTCGGCGTCGGACTGCGCGCGCGCTCTGCCGCCTCGGCCATAGGCGTTTACCAGCACCAGATGTGACACGCGCTCCGGATGCCTCAACGCGAACGCGATGCTCAACGCGCCGCCCTGTGACAGGCCGAGCATCACGAAGCGCGGCTCCTCAATTGTCGCCGCCACGGCGTCGAGGTCGGCGTGCCATGCGTTGACCGATAGATCAGCTACATGCCGATCTGATAGTCCGCAGCCGCGTGGGTCATAGCGCACGAAGCGATTGCGCGCCGACAGCGTCTCTACCCAAGGCCGCCAGACCGGGCTTTCAAGGTCGTAGTCGACATGGCTGAGCCAGTGCGCCGCCCGCAGGATCACCGGCCCTTCACCGCAGGAGGCGAGCGCGATGCGCGTGCCGTCGCTTGACGTGCAGAACCCTATCGTCTGCCGCAGCTTCATGTCTCAACGTAGCGAAGTCGTGCGAGCCGCGAAAGCCATCTGTTTGGAGCGCCAAGCGTTAAGCCGCTTGAAACTAGCCGAATTTCGCCTGGATGCGTGTAGGGTCCGGTAGAGCAGAGCTTATGCTTTTTGTGACTGCTCCTCGAAAGCGTCATCAGCTAGAACGTCCGGGTTGAGTAGCTGACTCCCGGCGAGTTCATGCTCTACGCCCTCAATACCGAAGAAAAACTCCGGTTGTGTGGGATCTGGCCGTTTTCCGACTTTTTTCGGCTTGATGGATTTGTCTTTTGGAATTGTAATCGACATCGGAATGGGCAGCGAAGGCCGCTGGCCGCTATACCAAGTGCCAAGGGTCACAAGCTGCAAACGCGGAATCGCTGTGTTGCCGATCCGATAAAATCCTTGTCCCGCTGCAAATGAGCGCATATCCGGGGTAGTATCGCCCCGGCAAAAAAAGATGCCGAGATCGGCCTGTTCATCATCCAATACAGCCTTGAATTCCCGCACTTGTGCGACGGTTGATTTCTTCCCGCCCTTTACTTGAACTATCATACGTCCAGCTTCACGGCCCGGCCCGGCGAAGAAATACATCTCTCCATCGATGCCACCGTCAGCGCCGCGCTTGCCATCACCCCAAAGTTGACAACCGAGTTCGTGAACCGCCCATTGTTGAAAGCCATAAGGGTCGCGCGAAGCTAACGCTTCTGCACTCACGACATCTGCGGGGATACCCTCAATAGGAACCTCGTACCCCGCCCCGAACCTGGCTTTCAGACGCCTCCGGATTAGACGTACCGCGTAGTAGGATACGTCGATCCCAATCCAAGTTCGACCGAGTTCCGCTGCTGCATGGACGCTCGTGCCACATCCGCAAAATGGATCTAGCATTACGTCGCCAGGGTTGCTTGATGTCTCGATGATGCGACGGAGCAGTGCGAGCGGTTTCTGCGTGGGGTAGCCAAGGGCCTCAGACTTCGGTGCCGGCGGAACATCTTGCCAATCATTCTGTAGAGGTATGCCGGGCATTTCTTCGGCGAATTGCATTAGACGCGGCATGCCAGTGCTGCGGTGGATTAGAACGCCGTCTTCCCAGAACTTTTTCAGATTATCTTTAGAGTAAGCCCAGTACCTTCCCCGGTAGGGGCGCACATCGAGATATTCCCAACCCGTTCTGGGCGCCAAATATTCATTGTCAAAATCCGGAACCCACCTGAACTTCTGTTTGCTCGTATTTCTCTTGACCCGCCAAATGTACGAAGTGTCACCTCCCGGCTTGGCCGCCGTCACGTCCGTTTCCTTGTAATTTCCGGCATCCGATTGGTGACGATACTCATTCTCCAAGTACGACGTGGAGTACGGAATATATAGGTGATTCCATGTCCACTCATCGGTTGCAGAATAGAAGAAAATTACGTCCCTAACGTTCCCGAACTGCTTGCGACCCTGCTTGGCATCATTGTGACTTGATGTTCGCCGCCAGCTGATCTCCGTTCTGTAGTTTGTAGGGCCGAAAATTGCGTCCAGAATGATCTTGAGGTAGTGACTGGCGACCGGATCGCAGTGGAGATACAGGCTACCGGTGGGCTTTAAGACCCGGTGTATCAGGATCAGGCGCGCTGCCATCATAGCAAGATACGCCATTGTATCGCTCGTGCGCAGCGCCTGCTTTAAGGCGCGCATCAGCGGCGCAATCCGCCCGCCCGCCTCCACGCACTGGTCGTAGCAATGCTGTGCTTCGGCCTCCCAAGACCAAGTGTCTCGAAATGCCGTTCTTTGGGCTGTTTCGCGAGCATTGTCCGGAGTTTCATAAAGGACGTTGTATTGGGCCTTTGAGTTAAACGGCGGGTCTAGATAGACTAGATCCACAGACTCCTCATCGATCCGTTTCAGCCAATCATAATTGTTTCCGAAGTAAAGACGATTCATCACCCAAGCCCCCACAGCTATGTGGTTGACTTTAGGTAGAAAATGTTAAGGAAGTAGAATTTGGTCGTTAGGGTTTCAGTTACTTTCGCATTGAGCTCGATCTATACCCTGTCTGTCCCTAACAGGTGCGTGTTGCTTTCCCATCTTTTATGGTCAGGGCGGTGCTGACGCGCTTCGTCCGCCGTCCTGCCTTCGGCCCGACCATCGCCTTCTCGGCATCCTTCACGCTTAGGTTGGCCTCTATCGTGCCGTCCGCCCTGCCCTCGTACACCAGCACCT
>JAEYTV010000283.1 GCA_023433855.1 Pseudomonadota bacterium
ATCGTCCTTACCGCCGCTGCAGTCCTGCTGGCTGGCAGCGCGTACGCTCAGACCGCCTCTGACGGACCTATCGTCGTACTCTCCGAAATCGTCGTCGTAGAGGGCTTGCCCAGCTACACCTCTGCCAATACCCTGGAGGAGTATGACGTCTACGGCAGCGACGATAAGAAGATCGCCGACATCGAGGATGTCCTCCTCAACATGGACGGCACCGTTGCAGCCGTCGCGCTGGAGGTAGGCGGTTTCCTGGGTATCGACTCCAAGCATGTCCTCGTCAACTGGAAGGCACTGAAGATCACGCCGGAGGACAATGGTCGGAAGCTGCGGATAACGGCACCTACGCTGACCAAGGAAACCCTCGAACAGGCGGCGTCCGTTAATCTGGAAGCCCTTGGCCTTCGCGATTAGCCGCGCTGATACATCGCAGTGCATCCGGCATCCGCCTCTTCGACATCGGCTGCCGGGTGCATTGCGTTTGTCTCCGCTCCCTGTGCGCCGGACCCCGAACGGCGCTCTTCGAATGCTGAACGCTAATGACGAAAGGGCTGTTGCACGTTCTTAAGCAGAGCGCTCCACCGGGGACCCCGCAGGTCACTATTGATTACACGCAACGACAACGCTGGAATACCACGTTACGTTGCACAAGGTCAGCGCAAAGAGTCCGCTATTGGCCTACCCCTCCTGAGGTCGGACGTGTGCTGACAAAGGGGTGCTGCAATTGATCGTTTGGTTGTTGGGCTGACCAGACTTCTGTCGTCCGCCGCCCGGCGAAAATGCCGGGTCACCCCTAATATCCTGCTTGTCTTCTTCTTCGCCAACGTCCTCTTCGCGAGGTCCTTGTTCGTCCATCCGATGAGATGTCTGAACGACGAAGCCGTCACGTCAGGGTTGGCTCGCCAATCCGGAATTCGGAGCAGTCGAGGGGCCTGGCTGCGGCCCGCTCCTGCGAGAAATGAGATGCCTTGCCCTAGATCCCTGAGACCGGGCAATCGGGAGGCGTGAAGTTGCTGAACCCAGCTTTCGGACAATCGCACCTTGCATCATATCGGGATGGAGGTTGCGTCCTTCGACACGCCGGATCCGTCCGATACGCGTAGCCGGGCAAGTTGACGTAGCGGGTTTGGTTGCAGCTACTCGTCAGGGCCATCAGGCCAAATGCACAAAGCGCGATCTTCCACATCATGATCCTCCTGTTGAGGCAACTCGTTGCGGTCCGGCCGTATTTGGAGCGCCGCGGCGCCTTGCAATCATTGTGTGGGTTGCTCCCCCGACATCATTGCGTCCAGTCAATTCCAACGCAGGCCGCATCTACTATTGTTGATGCCCCGAGTGCAGGAACGCTTATGCAGCCATCATACCCGACATACCGCGATGATCATCCTTGTCAGTGGCTCGTCCACGTTACCTCGGCGGTTTCGTCGGCGAGATCCTCGGATCCTGGAGTGGAAGATCAGGTGCATCCGCCCTGCGGAGGTTTCACATGACCGGCGGCCGAAGTGAGAAGCCCCTGCTCGACGATCAGGCGTGGGCAAATTGGGACTCGCCAGTCATCCTCCGTAGGGGTGGCTCAGACAGGAAGACGGCGATCGCAAACCCGGCCGAAGCGCTCGCCTTTCTGACCGTCGCCTGGAGGGGAGAAAAGTGCAGCCTTCACCAATCGGCCAGGCTTGCGTGCTCTCAGGCCCTGCGGCGCCGGATACCATCCGAAGATGCAAGAAGCGCGTTCATCGGTTTCGTTGAACAGGCAAATCTACTTGAGGAGCAACCACGTCCAAGCGGGAACGGCACGAACGGACAACGGTTGGATGACGGCTGAGAGAATACCCGATCCGTTGCCCCACCTTCCGGCCTGTGACGAGGAAACACATCCACATCCAAGACAATGAGGCGGCGGTCGTCACGGAATACGTCACGGCCGGGGGCTTGAAGGTTGGTCCAGTCGACGTCAGC
Source organism: Pseudomonadota bacterium (assembly GCA_023433855.1). Taxonomy (GTDB): domain Bacteria; phylum Pseudomonadota; class Alphaproteobacteria; order Rhizobiales; family Rhizobiaceae; genus Neorhizobium. Next base: position 1,951 of record JAEYTV010000283.1, read on the forward strand.
CGTTTCCCCTACCTCCGCGATCGCGAGCTTCCGGAGGAGTAGTTGTCGAAGTTCAGGCTGAGAAAGGATTCCAAGGTCAGGTACGACCGGATCATGCGGAAAACGATGTAGGACGGGAGTGCCAGGAAGGCTTCGAACCTCAAGTTGACGACTATAGCAAGGATGGCGTTGACCATAGGGGTTCCGATGAACAGGGCGAGTATCGAAGCCGCCTTGAGGGTGCTGTGGGGGTCGGGGTCGAGGATGAGGAAATTCACCGAGAAGATCACAAGCGGAAGAGCCATTGCCCGTCTTACCGTATTCATCAGCATGTAGGGAAGGACGAGCCATCCTCGCGTCGATATCCTGGGCGGCAGCAAGTACTGGAGATTTCTTGCCGTCACATGGAAGATGGACCGGAACCACCTCGTCCGTTGCTCGCGCAGGTGGTGCAGAGTCCGGGGAACCTCGGAAATGAAGGTCACGCCGGGGTCCACCAGCAGGCGGTAGCCGGCCTCTCCCATCCGGAGGGCGATATCGGTGTCCTCACCGTTCATCCCGATGGCGAAGCCGCCGACGGAGCGTGCGGCATCCGTGTTGTAGCACGCGAGCATGCCCGCGATCCCGACTACGCAGTCCGCGGCGCCAAGTCCCACCTGATCGTAGCCCATCTTGAGCAGAACCTCGATGTATCGGGCACCATCGAAAGGGCCCTTGCCAGGAGGCAGCGCCAGCCCCCCTACCACCCCGACCTTCGGATCAGCGAAATGCTTGAATGCGCCCTTGAGCGTATTTGGCGCGAGGAGTGTGTCCGCATCGGCGCGCGCGAAATACTCAGTCTCCACGGCCTCGAGCCCGCGGTTCAGAGCATGAGATTTCCCCTGTCGCGCTTCATGCAGCAGCATTCCCCTGACGTGATCCACTTCGCCAAAAGCTGTTCGAACCTGCTCGGAAGTGTCGTCGGCGGAGGCATTGTCGACGACAATCACGGTGACACGCCCATTATATCGTGCGGCAGAAGCGTCAGCGGCCGCGATGCATGCCCGGATGGCGTGGCCCTCGTTGTGGGCCGGGATAACCAGCGTGATCGGCGGCTCATATGCCCTTTGCCTCCTGGAAATGCCCTGAATCGATGCAAGCAGGTTGAGCAGAAGGTAGACCAGGGGCACGAATAGAAAGACCCCCACGCTCACTCCGCCCAAGAGCGCGACATCCCTCAGGTCCCGGATAAGCTTCAGATCGAAGCCCGAAATCCAGATCGACAGGGCAGCGGACACTCCCACGATCACCATCGCAGTCAGGAAGGAACTCACCCTTAGACGCTGTCCTATAGGGGCGTCCGAGCGAGCAGGCATGTCGGCGGTGCCGATAAGGTGGAGGGCAAAAATGAGAAAACCTGTCAACGCGGACACCATCTCTGCGGCGAACAGCGTCAGATGGAGACCGGAGACAGCGAAGGCGGCCAAGTTTGCCAGATCAAAGACGAGGCAGAACAGGAAAAAGTACAGCAGGAGGCTGCACCCATATCGGAGCCGGGTGGTCCACGGTGCTCGGATCGCGGACGCGAACGCGACGAAGAAGCCTGTCATGTACAGTCTGAGCGGAAGGACGAGCGTTCCGTCATACCTCGAAAAGAAGATGTCCCGCTCGGGAAAGAGCTGGGCGACGGCCGCAGAGTTGAAGGCCAGCATCAGGCAGAACGTCAATACAGAGAAGATCGCCAGAACCGCCGGCGCCGCGACGATAGGCACCGGATGGGACAAGTCCCCCGGACTGGAATCCTCGGATACATATTGATCCGGATGAAGCCGCCGTCGGAGGACGTGGCCGGCGACGATGTCTACCATGTCACCACAAGACCGGTGCTGCCGGCCGGAATTTGCGGTGGCTGTGCGCCCGGCTCGATCCTTTGAACTGCAGGCTCGGGGGCGATCCCGTTCTCCTTCCCGCCACCCCAGACGACATAGACCTCCTTGCCCTGACCGGCTGCTGCCTGGAGAAGCTCGGAGACGCCCGCGCCTGCTGCGGCCTGGATCAAGACCGGTCCCTCCGAGCCTGTCAGGTCGACGGGCGTGTCGAGCGGCAATATCAGGTCGAGCATTCCGGCAAGCTGAACCGCCGTTTCCAGATTGGATCCCTCGGCTGCTTTCACGCCCACCCTATCGGCGGCTGCCAACTGCTGGACCAGAATCTGGGCGTCGGCCTCCGGGTTCGTGCCTGTAGTCAGCGTCGTTGCCGGCAGCACCTGCGCGGCCTGCTCCGGACCCGCGCGGCAGATCCCCTGATTGGGCGTGTTGTCGATCAGCGTCACAACCATTCGGTTGGTGAGAAGTTGGTTCGGCACCGGCAGTGGAATCCTCAGCGCGAGGTCATTTCCTGTTCCGGGATGGTTGCTGGAATGGACAAGGGCTCCATTAAGGGTGACACGAAGGGACCAGTAATTGTCACCGCGCAGCTCACTTGTCTTGAGCCGGAGGTCGAGCGCATCGGGAGCTTTGCCCTCCGGCAGATCGGCGAGCTTGTAGTTGAGCTGCCACCGGGTGGATGCCCGAAATGTGTGGGTCAGGGTGTCGGTCGTGAGGGCAGATACGGGTAAGGGCCACGACTGCCCGTAGGATGCTGGAAGCGAACCGCCCCTCAATCGCGCAAGTTCCGCCACGCCTGCCGGTCCTGCGACTGAAAGCTTGCCCGCGCCCAGAGTGAGTGTTGGCTGGCCGTCCGTCGGCATGACATCGATCCCGTCCGCTACCGCGGCTCCCGTCAGTTCGGCCGAAACACCCTGCCTTTCCAGCCACTGGGTCGTCCACGCGGCGGGTATCACGTTTCCGGCAGCCTCGATCTGCAGCGGCGGAGAAAGCAGCGCCGCATGAACCGCGGGGTCGGACAGTGGGTTGGCCAGCTCCAGCGTCAGGGCCGTGCTTGGCAGGACATGAACGACCGCGCCGAGGTTCGTCACGTTCGTGGGGCAGACCTGACCGTAGTTGGTCGTGCCGTTACCCTCGAGCCTGACGACTATCTCACCGGTCGCTATATCCATTTGGGAGAGGTCGTAGGTCAGCCGATGTTCCGCCCGCCCTGGCTCCAGGAGAATGGCATCAACGAGATTGTCATTGACATAGAGCCGAACCAACCCGTCCCCATGCTCGATGAGCTCGCTTTCGAGGTCAAGCTGCAACTGGGCGCGCAGGGGCCGTATCTGTTGCGGAATGTCGAACACGATCTGAGACTGAGAGGGAAAACCGATAAGACCGGTCCAGGCTGCGACCCGTGAAGCGGGCAAACGCAGCACCCGGTCGCTGCCGGTCAGACGCTCCGAACTCACGGCAAGCGGCCGATCTGACAGGCCCAGCCGTTCCGTGAGATGCGTGGAGGTTTCCCGATTGCTGAACAGAAAGGCGAGAAAAGTGACCCCGAAAATCACAAGTGCGAGTGCAATCAGTCTCAGAACGTCGCGCATTTGGCCTCACACGTCTGGAACGACTCCGGGTTTGCGCTCAGCGGTCCAAAGCGATCTCGCGGGAACGACCGAGGGGTCGAACCGCGACTTGAAGCGCTCGACGACCTCCATCGTTTCACTGAACAGCCGTTGATCGAGCAGTATCGAATTCAATCCCAGCGCGGGAAAGGAGACGTTCGTCACCTCGAGCTCGTTTTCCGACGCTTCGTTGCGCGGGTTGTCGACATAAGCGACGCGAACTCCCGTTATCTCCGCGACCATCTCAGCAAGGTCGCGGACCCGCTTCGTCTCGGCAACCTGGTTGAATATCTTGACCCGATCTCCGCGCGCCGGCGGGTTCTCTATCGCCAACTTGACGCAGCGAGCGGTATCCTCGATGTTTATGAAGCCGCGGGTCTGTCCGCCTGTTCCGTGAACGGTGAGAGCGTGGCCGACGACTGCCTGTACCAGGAAACGATTGAGGACTGTTCCGTAGTCTCCGTCATAATCGAACCGGTTGATAAGAGCATCGTCCAGGCGTGTCTCCGCAGTTTCGGTGCCCCACACGACACCCTGATGAAGATCGCTGATCCGCAGCCGATCGTTCTCGGCATAGTACTGGAACAGCAGTTGGTCCATGGACTTGGTCATGTGATAGACCGAGCCCGGCTGTGTCGGATAGAGAATGGAACGTTCAAGTTCCCTTCCGTTGGGCCCCCGGATGATGATGTCCAAATAGCCTTCCGGCATCGCCAGATCGCTGCCGCTGTAGCCGTAGACACCAACGGTCCCGAGATGAACGACGTGGATGTCATTCCCAAGCTCAACGGCCGCCACCAGAAGATTGTGCGTGCCGGAGACATTGTTGTCGACGGTGTACCGCTTATGCTGCGGGCTCTTCATCGAGTAAGGCGCGGACCGCTGTTCCGCGAAATGGACGACGGCATTGGGCTTGAACTCCGACAGCACATCGATGAGGCCTGGGTAATCGCGGGCGATGTTGACGCGATAGAAGGGGAGTTCTTTGGAGGACACCTTGGCCCAGGCCGCCAGACGGTCCTCGATCGAGGCAATGGGGGTCAGGCTGCTGGCCCCCAATTCCTCGTCGATAACGCGGCGGGAGAGATCGTCGACGATCCCGACGCGAAAACCATTCGCAGAAAGGTGCAGGGCGGTGGGCCACCCGCAGAAACCATCACCGCCGAGTACCAAAACCGACTTCATGGTGATCCAGTGACCTCGCTGCCCTTGGACTAGGATCTGGCGGTGGCCGCCTTGGACAGTGCTTCTTCAAGCTTGCGCTCTTTATCAGGAGCAAGCGAACTCTTTATTACCTTCCCCGGAAAGTTCGAAAGCTCAGCGAGAACCTTCTCCGGTTGGACCTTCCTGACGAGGATGAAAATCGCTGAACTGTCCGGAGGGAGGGTTTCTCCGACCGATCGGATAAATTTATCATCAATGCCATAATCAACCAGGGAGCCAGAAAGAGCACCGGCGCCAGCACCAACAACTGCTCCTGCAGCGAACCCAGCCAGCGGGTTGAGGAAAAGCAGCCCGACTAATGTTCCCCACAACGCCCCTGAAATACCACCTGACGCCGCACCGGCTCCTACAACGTTGAAGCTTTGCTTCAGGTTAATCTTGCCGTCTGGATGACGAATTACGACCACGGCATCGGCGAGGTCTATCAGATATTCTTTCTGAAGCCGGTTCAACTCGGAAAGTACGCGATCCGCTTCTTGGATGTTGTCGAATGAGATAGCAATTAGATCGGTCATCTTCTCTTCCACATCTAGCAAGATTGTATTTGACATGACTCTGCTTACCTGGATCAGCGTAGCCTGCGACTAGCCTCGGGGCATTGACTGCAATCAATTCCCCGTCCCCCGGCGCTTGGCGCTGCCTGAGCACCGGCCAGACGCACATGTTCGCAAACACGAATTGCCTGTACGCAATGCGCAGGCGGGCCTGCGCCATTAACGTTTGACGTAACGCTGCCCCTCAGACGGTGCAGAAGGTCTCCTGTGGAAACACCCTAATCATCTCGGTGATTATCGGATTTCTCTCGAGGATTTATTCGCTCCAACAAGCTCAGGCGAGGTAGTAACCATGTCAAAGTTGACGTCCAAACGGTCTGTATTGTCTGCGGCGCCACTGACCAAGGCGGCCGTAATTGCTGGTACGCTGGCTTTGTCCTCGTGTGTAACGAACGTGCAGACAACGGAAGATGATCTGGCCGCTGCAGGTTTCGTGGTACGTCCCGCCGATACTCCGGCTCGACAGGCCATGTTGAAGCGCCTGCCTCCCAACAGGTTTCTCATTCGCTCCAAAGGAAACAGAGTGAGCTACGTCTACGCCGATCCGGTCAACTGCAACTGCCTCTACGTCGGCAACCAGCAGGCCTACGATGCGTATCGACGGGCCCGACAGCAGGAGCGCATTGCCGATAGAGAGCTTTGGGCGGCCCAGACCTATGCAGACGCCCAGTGGAATTGGAATGTATGGGGGCCGGGGCAGTTCTATGACTTCGGGCCGTGGGGGCCTGGCTTCGGCTGGTAGGCCGCAGCAAGTTCACACCCCCGACCGCCTAGTCGAGACCGGCTACTTCTAAGCGAGATGGCAATTGCGGTGCTGCCGGGCGCTTCCGGCAGCACTAAGAAAAGCGTCCGAAGAGCTTCGAATGTGCGACCATCACGGCTGCATCTGTGAGCTTGATGGGATCCACGAGGCCGCGGCGGTAAAACCGCAGAACGACGCGCGCGATCGCTTCCTTCTCCACGGGCGCGTCCTCGTCTGTCAGCCGGGCAATGGCAGCAGACATCGCCAGCCCCATTCGCTCGAGGTCCTCAGGAGAAAATATCCCCAGAACTCCGACATTGAAATGATGATCCTGCATAGGATTGGCTCCCCGTTTGGGGCGAGAGCTGCCAGCTTCCTGTCGCCAGCGCTCTTGGATATGGTTGGCTATCTCAAAAGCCTACGCTCACCGCCCTCCGTGTCGAGTCACGTTATGTGAATGGGATGGCTGGTCGGCAACGGTTTCCGGGGAAGCGATGGGCGCAGAGCCGGCCGCTACTCCGAACCGCATCGAAGGCCTTTTTCAACATACTGGAACTTGTCGGAACATCCCGTGTTGGCTGCTCGTTGAGAGTGAACAACGATGCAGCCCCGAACTCCATGGAAGGAGTGACCAGGCTGCAAAGCGACGGGGCCGAAATGACTGGAAGACCAAAGAACAAGCCCAAGATCGGCTTTGACAGTGGACCCGCAGGCGGCTGGGGTTCTGCGCGGTCGGTCGGTGAAATCCTTCTGAGGGAGCACGTTCCGCTTTCAGGGTCTTCCCTCTTGAGAGTGCAGAACAAGGCCGAGGGCTATATGTGCGTGAGCTGCGCCTGGGCCAAGCCGGCAAAGCCTCATCCGCTGGAATTCTGCGAGAACGGCGCCAAGGCGACCGCCTGGGAGATTACCACCCGCCGCGCCGACGAAGCCTTCTTCGCCCAACACACGCTGACCGAGCTGGAAAGCTGGCTCGATCACGATCTGGAGGAGCAGGGCCGCCTGACGCACCCGATGCGCTGGGATCCAGCTTCCGACAAATATGTACCGGTGTCCTGGGAAAGCGCCTTCGCAGAGATCGGCCGCGAGCTGAAAGGCTTCGATCCCAAGAACGTCGAGTTCTACACCTCAGGCCGCGCTTCGCTCGAAACCTCCTACATGTACCAGCTGTTTGCGCGCATCTTCGGCAGCAACAACCTTCCTGATTCTTCCAACATGTGCCATGAAAGCTCGTCGGTTGGCCTGCCGCAAAGCATCGGCGCGGCGGTCGGCACTGCGATCCTGTCCGATTTCCAGAATTGCGACTGTATCTTCTACATCGCCCAGAATGTCGGCACCTCCTCGCCAAGGCTGCTGCACGACCTGCAGGATGCGGTGGATCGCGGCGTCAAGATCGTGACCTTCAACCTCCTGCGCGAGCCGGGCCTCGAGCGCTTCGTCAACCCCCAAGCGCCGAGCGAGATGCTGACGCTGAAGGAAACGCAGATCTCCAGCGACTATTACCAGCTCAAGAATGGAGGCGATATCGCGGCCCTGTTCGGGGTCAGCAAGGCGCTGATCGAGGCTGACGACGCGTTGCATGCCACACACATCTCCAAGGTTGCCGGCTCCGATGCCGAGCCAGAAAACCCGGACAACGCGGCGGCCGTCGCCTTTGCGGCATCGATTGCCGCTGCCGACAAGAAGCACGTGCTCGATCACGATTTCATCGCCGAGCACACGGCGGGCTTTGCGGAATTCGCTGCCGCTGCCCGCAGCTATTCCTGGGAGGAGCTGGAGCGCGTGTCCGGTCTGACGCGAGCGCAGATGACGGAAGCCGCGCGCACCTATGCAGCCTCCGATGCAGTGTTGATCTGTTATGGCATGGGCCTCACCCAGCAGGTCATGGGCGTGGAAAACGTCAACATGGTCGCCAACCTCGCTCTGCTGCGCGGGAATATCGGCAAGCCCGGTGCCAACATCTGCGCTGTGCGTGGCCATTCCAACGTCCAGGGCCAGCGCACGGTCGGCATCACCGAAAAGCCCGACCTCGTGCCCCTCGACAAGCTGTCGGAGCTTTACCGCTTCGAACCGCCGCGCTGGGAGGGGCACACCACGGTCGATAGCTGTGAAGCGATCCTCAAGGGTGAGACGCAGGCCTTCATCAGCCTCGGCGGCAATTTCCTGCGCGCCGCCCCGGAAACGGGGGCCATGGAAGAAGCCTGGCGCAAAATCCCCTTGACGGTGCAGATCGCCACCAAGCTCAACCGCAGCCACGTCATCCATGGCAAGGTCGCCTACCTGCTTCCCTGCCTCGGGCGCCTGGAAGTTGACCAGCAGGCCAGCGGCCCCCAGGAGGTCTCGATCGAAAGCTCGGTCGCCCAGTTCCACGGTTCGCGCGGTCGCACCAAGCCGGCAAGCCCTCATCTCCTGTCCGAGCCGGCCATCGTCGCCGGCATGGCCAAGGCGACGCTGACCAACGGCACGGTGCCGTGGGACAGCTGGGTCGGCAACTACGCAGAAATTCGCGACGCCATCGAGCGCACCTATCCCGAAACCTTCAAGGACTTCAACAAGCGCTTCATGCAGCCCGGGGGCTTCCATCGCCCGGTTCCGGCCCGCGAGCGCAAATGGGTTACCCACAACAAGAAGGCCAACTTCATCACCCCGCCGCGCCTGTTTCCGGATTTCGGCGATGCACCGGCGGGCGAAAACGTCCTCAACCTCGCGACGCTCCGGTCCAACGACCAGTTCAACACCACGATCTACGGCTATAACGACCGCTTCCGCGGCGTAAACGGTACCCGTCAGGTCGTGTTCGTCAACAAGGATGATATTGCGCGGATGGGGTTTGCGCCTGGTGACATGGTCGATCTGACGACCGCCATCGACCCGCAGACCGAGCGCAAGGTGAAGGGCTTCCGCCTCGTCGCTTACGACATTCCCGGAGGCTGTTGCGCTGCCTACTACCCTGAGACCAATCCGCTTTTCCCGCTTGCCCATCACGATCCGCAGGCGAAGACGCCATCGTATAAACTCTTGCCAATCCGCTTCACTCGATCACAGAGTGAGCCTATCCAGTAGGGCCATAGGTGTCAGTCGCCACGGGTCATGCATAACGGGACGTCGACGAGGATCTGGACTGTGGGAGCGGCTGCCGGTCTTGCCGCTCTGGCGGCAGCTATCGGCTGGATGCGCGAACCGCGACAGTATCGGGCGCCCCCGCCGCTGATAATGGCGCTCGACCAGTTCCGGCTCATGCCGAACGGCATCAGCGGCACCCCGCCGGAAGTCTATTTCGCCCTGGGACAACCCTATGAGACAACCGCATTCGATCTCAGCCAGGGCAAGCGCCTTTATTCCTGGTTCGGCTGTTCCGCCTGCCATGGCGAAGGAACCGGTGGGAAAGGGCCTTCCTTCATCGACGGCTGGTGGCTTTATGGCCCCTCGATGGTTTCGATCGTCGCATCCATCCGGGACGGGCGGCCGCACGGCATGCCTGCCTTCCGCAACAGGATGACCAGCGACGAGATCTGGCAGCTCGCCGGTTATATCAAGTCGCTCGGCGCCTACAAGGCGTCCGTCACGGCAACAAGCCGCAGCGACGAAAAGATCAGCCGTCCGGCAGAGAATCGTGCACCGGCTGCGCTCCTCTTCAACGAGGGCCCGGAACCCATGCGTCCCGACCAGGGGCCGAGACCGTGATCAAGATCCTGCTCGGGGCGGCCCTTGTTGTTCTGCTCTCGGGGTGCAGTGGTAACCAGTCGGCGCTCGATACCCATGGTCACTCGGCCGATGCCTTGAAGGGCCTTATCATCCTGATTGTCGCGGTGTGCACGGTCGTGTGGCTGATGGTGGTCGGTTTCCTTCTTTGGGCGCTCGCCCGCAGGCGGGGACATCCCCGGCGTGACGACGTGGCCGAACGGAGGATGACGCTTTCCGTTCGTACTGCGGTCGCAGCGACGGCCCTCGCGGTGGCAGGCCTGACAGTCGCCAGCTTCTATACCACGCGCAACTTGAACAGCAGCAACGACGCTTCCCTTGTTGTGCGCGCCAAGGCGCAGCAATGGTGGTGGCAGTTCATCTACCAGGGCGCCGACCAGGGGCCCGCCTTCCTGACGGCGAACGAACTCCATATCCCGGTCAACCGGGATGTCCGCCTGGAGCTCGAATCCCTCGACGTCATCCACTCTCTGTGGATCCCGAGCCTCGCTGGCAAGCTCGACATGATCCCAGGCCGCAAGAACATCATCACACTTCGTGCGGCACGACCCGGCATCTATCGCGGCCAGTGCGCCGAGTTCTGCGGCCTGCAGCACAGCCACATGGCGTTCGTCGTGGTGGCCGAGGAAGAAGCGGCTTACCAAAAATGGTTCGCGGCCCAGGCCGCCCCCGCACCGGAGCCTGTCATCGCGGAAGCCGCAGCCGGGAAAGCCGTGTTCATCAACAAGCCCTGCGCGGCCTGCCATACGATCCGCGGCACGGCGGCTACCGGCACGGCGGGGCCGGATCTCACCCACGTGGGAAGCCGCCGCACGATCGGCGCCGGTCTCCTCGAAACCACGCGGGGCTCGCTTGCCGCATGGATCGCCGATCCCCAGACGCTCAAGCCCGGAAACAATATGCCCCTCGTTCCGCTCAGCAGTGACGAGCTCAGGCAAATCTCAGCCTATATGGAAGACCTGAAATGACGCGGGATCAAGGAGCAGGGGTTCCGCTGGATGTCGACATCTCCGATGCCGAACTGGAAAGCCGGCTGAAGAAAACCTGGGCCAGCCGTCCGGGCTTCTGGGGCGCCATATCCACGGTCGACCACAAGGTCGTCGCCGGTCGCTATATCGCGACCGCCTTCGTCTTCCTGTTTCTCGGCGGCGTGCTCGCGCTGGCCATGCGCTTGCAGCTGTCGCAGCCGGAAGCCCGTTTTATCAGCCCGGACCGCTACAACCAGATCTTCACCATGCATGGCACGACCATGATGTTCCTGTTCGCCGTGCCGGTGATGGAAGCCATGGCCGCCTATCTCGTGCCCTTGATGGTCGGCACGCGCAACATCGCCTTCCCCCGGCTCAACGCTTTCTCCTACTGGGTCTTCCTGTTCGGCGGCATCCTGCTATGGCTGGCCTTTGCGCTCGATACCGCGCCCGATGTCGGCTGGTTTGCCTACGTGCCGCTCGCCGGCCCGCAATACAGCCCCGGCAAGCGCGCCGACCTTTGGGCGCAGATGATTACCTTCACGGAGGTGGCCGCACTCGCCGTTGCGGTGGAGATCGTTGTCACCGTCTTCAAGCAGCGCGCGCCCGGCATGTCGCTCGACCGCATCCCGGTGCTGGTCTGGGCCATGCTGGTCATGTCCTTCCTGGTCATCATGGCGATGCCGGCGATCATGTTTTCCAGCACCACGCTGATCCTCGACCGGCTGGTCGGAACCCACTTCTACAATCCGGCGGAAGGCGGCGACGCGCTGCTTTGGCAGCATCTATTCTGGTTCTTCGGCCACCCTGAAGTCTACATCATCTTCCTGCCCGCCGTCGGGATGGTCTCCACCATCCTGCCCGCCTTCGTCGGCCGTCCCTTGTTCGGCTACATGCTGCTGGTCATGGCCTTGATCACCACCGGCGTGCTCTCCTTCGGGCTCTGGGTGCACCACATGTTCACCGTGGGTCTGCCTCGTGTCGGCGAAAGCTTCTTCACCGCGTCCAGCATGTCGATCGCCATTCCGGCCGGGATCCAGATCTTCTGCTGGCTCGCGACGCTGTGGGCAGGG
>JAEYTV010000298.1 GCA_023433855.1 Pseudomonadota bacterium
GCGCCTGCTATGACGAGGGCAAGCGCAGCGCCGAGACACTGCTGTTTGATCATCACCGCCAATTCGGCCTGCAAATCAAGGTCGTACGCATCTTCAAAACCTATGGCCCGAACATGCACCCGGATGACGGGCGTGTTGTGTCGAACTTCATCGTGCAGGCGCTGCAAGGCCGCGACATTACCATCTATGGTGATGGCAATCAGACCCGAAGCTTCTGCTACGTTGACGATCTGATCCGCGGTTTTGTTGCGATGATGAACACCGCTGGTGATGTGACCGGGCCGGTCAATCTTGGCAATCCGCATGAATTCACGATGCGGCAACTCGCGGACATGGTGATTGACCTGACCGGCTCACGCTCGCGCGTCATTCATCTGGCACTCCCGGTGGATGATCCTCGCCAGCGTCGCCCCGATATCTCGCTTGCCAAGACGATGCTTGAATGGGAGCCGACCGTCGCGCTGCGCGAAGGCCTTGGCCGCACCATTGCATATTTCGATCGCGTGCTTGCGAAGAAGAAGCTATGCGGGCGTAACAACGCTGGCTAGCCTTGCCAATGCGCCTCGATTATTTGCGCGGCGCGCTTTGCTTGTGTCTCGAATGTCAGCGTACGGGCCAGTAGCTGCCCCTGCTCTGCAATGCTGCGCGCCTGCGCATCATGCGCGCGTACCCATTCGATCTTCTCGGCGAGATCCGACATATCTGCAGCCACCGGCACGTAATGCACATAGGGCTGCAATTCGTCATAGTACCACTGCCTAAAGCCGAACTGGGATTCCACCTTGATCACGCAACAGCCGTAAAGCAACCGCACGAGCAAGTTCGACCAGGTGTTGGTATAGCCATCAATGTCGATCGCATATTTTCGATTGAGCCAGCTCTGCGCAGGCACAGGCGCACCGAGAAAGCCCTGTGCGACTGCCCATCGCGTGAATGATGCATCCGCACGCGGCAGTTTCACAAAGCACGCATCGGCACCATCCACGCCCTTCAGCAGCATCACTATGCGAATACGTTGCAGCACTGCAGGGTTCATCGCGTCCTGCACAGACAAGCTGAGCCAGCCGGTGCCATTCATCTCCCCGCGCCAGACGATATCGCTCGTGCGCATGTCCCACGCAGGCGCGTGCTTGCCGCGCTCTAGATCAGCCGCAAAGCCATTGTGCTGGAAATAATGCGGATCAGGTAGCGCGATGATTTGAGGAAAGCGCGTAGAGGCTGCAAAGCGCGCATCGGATACGACATGCCCGTCAGACACGTTCACCGTCATATGCGTGACGTGAGGCGGACACAGGCTCAGCCAATAAGCAAAGGCTGCAACCTTGTTGCGGATGAAGCGCGCGTAGTCCCGGACATTCTCACGCGCAATCACGAAGGTGAATTCATCGCCGCGCCGCTCGATGCGCACATCCTGCGGCGGATGGCCATCGTCGCTGTAACGCAGGGTAACTCTCGGCGGCTTCGCGCCAACACGCACGAACTCGCGGCGGACATAGGCCGAAAGCCTGAGCGCGCTCAAGATGCGCATGGGATGAAGACTGTTTATATCGGGCATATGGTCATGCACTCCTGCAACGACCAGAAGCCAGATTCCTGCAGCAATGGCGAGCAGCCCCTGCAATCAGCGCAGAGAATTCACACCTTCATCGTTTGTGCAAGGCTTCCCAGTGCAAGGCTTGCTCGTGCACCTCTACCGAAGCTTTTGAGACACAACAGAAGATTACATTACACACGCCCGGCGCATCTTTGAGTGCAGCGCGCACATTCGCCACAGCAAGCGGCGCGGCAAGCTCGGGCGGATAGCCGTGAACACCGGCAGAGATTGACGGGAATGAATTTCAGGTCAGTCTATGATGCTGACATAGCGCGATCGATGATCGATAGCATGAGGCGAGCAATTCCGCTTCGCCATGATGACCGCCGTGCCACACGGGCCCGACGGTATGGGCAGATTGAAGCCGGGCGTGACGACGGCCTGGCCGGTACGGCAGCCGCCGATTATGCGACAGGCCGCGAGCAGTTCCACCCCGGCCGCGATGGATTGCTCCATCAACACCGCCGCCGCCGGCAGCGACAAATTTTCGGCGTTGACGATGGCATCAACGCGCAGAGTTGTGATGTCGGCCGCTGACTTCGCTTTGGAGTTCGCCGGCTCGGTTCAGAATTGGCATGCATATTCCCGTTCTTGGTACTCACGCGTTTATGAGATGTCTTGCTTTCCCGATAGTGCGCGGGATGATTGACGCGATCAATCTTCTTTGCCATTGCTTAGCCACATAGCCCGCATATGCGCCACACTCGTTAAGCTGTTCGAACGAGGCACGATCTTGTCGATTTCCCGCATGCCGTCCGGGTTCCCGGTGCGGTTCATCTCAGCCGTCACCGCCTTCACCGTATTTCTTTCGGCCGGAATTGCCTCGGCCAATCCGCAGATGGTGGTCGACGCGCGGACCGGCCGCGTGATCCTGCACCAGGATGCTTTCCGTAAATGGTATCCCGCCTCGCTTACCAAGCTCATGACGGCTTATGTCACCTTCAAGGCGCTGAAGAACGGCAAACTCTCCCTGGAAACACCGGTTGTGGTCAGCAAAAAAGCGGCGGATCAACCGGCAAGCAAGATGTATTTCAAGCCAGGTTCCAAGCTGACGCTCGACAGCGCGTTGAAGATCCTTCTGGTCAAGTCTGCCAATGACATCGCCGTTGCGATCGCCGAAACAGTAGGCGGCTCCGTCGACCAGTTCGTGGTGATGATGAACAACGAAGCAGCCCGTCTCGGCATGAATTCCACAAGGTTCATCAACCCCCACGGGTTGCCTGGCAAGGGCCAGTATACGACGGCGCGCGACCTTGCGCTTCTTGCGCTTCAGCTGAAAGGAGAGTTCCCTGAATATCAGGGGTATTTCTCACTGGAAGGTATCAGCACAGGCAAGAAGGATTATTCGAACTTCAATACGCTGATCGGTCGCTTCGACGGGGCTGACGGGATGAAGACGGGCTTTATCTGTGCCTCTGGCTTCAACCAGGTATCGTCTGCCACCCGCAACGGACGCACCGTCATTTCTGTTGTCCTCGGATCCGACAGCCTGGCCGGCCGGGCTGACGATTCCGCCAATCTTCTTCAGAAGGGGCTGACGTCGCCACCGAACGAGGGCGTACCGTTCGCAGCACTTGCCCCCTACGGAGACACAACCACCGTCAACGACATCAGCGCCGAAATCTGCAATCCGAAGGCGGCCAAGGTTCGCAGCGAGAACCGCGACGACGCCGGTCGCAGCGTGTTGCACTCCCCCTTCATCCATGAGATGACACGGCCGCCCATCTACAGTTTTGCGGGCCTGATCCCCGGAAGCGAAAAACTTGCCTCTACGAAGGGCGAGAACGAGATCGCCAACGTGCCGATCCCGCAACCGCGCCCGACATTCTGACCTGGAGCCGCTCATGTCGCCCGCCCGCAGCCCCATCCCCGTATCCATCCTCACGGGTTTCCTGGGGGCAGGAAAATCGACTCTTCTCAATCGCATTCTGAAGGATCCTGCCACACAGGACACGGCCGTTATCATCAACGAATTCGGCGAGGTCGGGATCGACAATTTTTTGGTCGAAGCGTCTGGCGATGCGCTCATCGAGCTGTCGAATGGTTGCCTCTGCTGCACCGTGCGCGGTGAACTGATCGATACGCTGGCCTACATGATGGACGGTATTCAGACAGGTCGGTTGAAGCCGATCCGGCGGCTGGTGATCGAGACTACCGGACTGGCCGATCCCGCACCTGTCATGCAGGCTGTCATGGGCAATCCGGTCATTGCCCAGAATTTCGAGCTGGATGGCATCGTTACGGTGGTCGATGCCGTCAACGGCTTGTCGACCCTCGGCGGCCATCAGGAAGCGGTCCGGCAGGTCGCGGTTGCCGATCGCCTCGTGATCTCGAAGCTTTCACTTGCGAGTGATGCCGATCTGGTCGCGCTGAAGGAGCGACTGGCGAAGATCAATCCGCGTGCTCCAGCGCTGGACGGCGATAGCGCCGTGGCCGGCTCGGCTTCGATCCTGGAGAATGGTCTCTACGATCCCGCCACCAAAATTCCGGACGTGGATCGGTGGCTGCGGGACGAACTAGCTGGCGAAGCGCACCATCATCATGACGAACACGGTCATCATCATGGTCATCGCCACCACGACATCAATCGGCACGGCGAGGACATCCGGTCCTTCTCGATCATCCATGACGAGCTGATTGATCCGGACGCCATCCGGATGTTCGTCGATCTTCTTCGTTCCGCCCACGGAGAGAAACTCCTGCGAATGAAGGCGGTCGTTGCACTGTCCGATGATCCGGAGCGTCCGCTCGTGCTGCATGGCGTCCAGAGCGTCTTTCATCCTCCGCAGCGTCTGGACCGATGGCCGGAGGCCTCCGATCGCCGCACGCGCATGGTATTGATCACCAAAGGCCTGTCGGAAAGTTTCGTGTCTGACCTGTTTGCCGCCTTTACCGGTCACCCCCGGGTCGACAGGCCGGATCGCGCCGCTTTGGAAGACAATCCCCTGGCAGTACCGGGACTGCGCTTGTAGACGACTGCAGGTCAGCCCTTGCGAATGAGGAAGCGGTGCCCCGTTTCCGTTCGTTCCGAGCGGACGAGTTCGTGCCCTTCCTCGTTGCACAGATGCGGGATGTCGACGGAGGCTAACGGGTCGCTCGTCTCGATCAGGAGCTCGGAGCCGCTCCGCATCGTCTTGAGCCGACGACGGGTCTTCAGTACAGGCAGGGGGCACTTCAACCCGCGAAGGTCGTAGACGAGCTCTGTGGCAGCGTTCATTCCGCTTCCCAGAACTTCCAGAACGGCTTCTTCTTCATTTCCGACACCTGTGGCTGAGGTGCAGCGTAGGCGAGAGGGTTCTGTGCGGGAATGGGAACAGTGATGCTCGAGCCCTGAGCAGCTGCCACGGTGGCGGGCGCTAATGCTGATGGCGTTGCGGCGGGAAGGCGATCCTGCTTCATGCGCTCCGCTGCGGACGAGGCCCGTGGCGTTGACCCGGTCGACGCGAGCATCGTGGTTGCCGGCTGGCTACCGACGCCCATGCGCTTTTCCATCATCGCCTTGAACTCGGATTCGCTCATCAGCTTGCCGGCCTGAAGCGACGTGCCTGTGGGGGCATAGGCGAGATCCCGTCCCTTGCGCTTGTCGGCCACGATCGCCTTGCGCTCGGCCTCGGTTGGTTCATACCAGATCTTGCCGTTCAGCTTGTCGAGCGCCTTCTCGTAAGCGACCTGGTAGGTCTTTCCATGCGAGGCGAGGGTTGCCGCCAGCGCAGGCGGCGTCGACATGGGCGGGCATGCAGCCGTTGGGGCACCGAACTGGCCGGCTCCCTCGACCTGCTGATTGAAAACATACTTGCTTTCGCAGACGTTCACCTCCGGCGGACGTTTGGTGACCTCGAAATTGTCGTAGCCCGCCTTGAGCATGTTCCAGAAGTCGTAGTTCGCGTTGTTGCGATGGCGCACCATATTTTCGGCCGTCATTCGGAAGGGAAAGGCCTGGAGCTGCACCGATGTCTGTCCGCCCCGGAACGCGTCCCGCGCAAATGCGTAGATCTCCAGTACCTGCTCGTCCGTCATCGAGTAGCAGCCTGAAGAGGAACACGCGCCATGGATCATCAGGTTTGAACCGGTTCGGCCGTTCGCCTGGTCGTAGCGGTTTGGAAACCCGGTGTTGATCGCAAGATAATACTTGGAGTTGGGGTTCAAGTGCGCGGGCGTGAGGTTATAGAAGCCCTCCGGCGCTTGCCTGTCGCCCTCCTTGACCTTCGGTCCCAGCTTTCCCGACCAGGCACAGATGTCATAGCTTTTGATGATGTCGAACCGGTTGTCCGACTTCGCCTTCCAAACCTCCAGCTTTCCCTCTTCCTTGAAGATGCGGATCATGATCGGCGAATTCCGAGGCATGTTCTTCTTCTGCATCTCCGAAAGGATGCGTGAAGGCAGCGGCTGTTCGACCTTGTTCTTGACGCTCTTCAGGTCAACGCTGGCTGAGTCCAACGTGTCGTTGCAGCCCGTCAAGGCGGTTGCTACGAGGAGTGCAAAGGCAATGTGCTTCAGACGCATCGAAACGGACCACGTGAATTCGAAAGCAACCGGAACCGGCTAGGATCTTCACAAGTAAAGCGGTAGTCTTTACATTTTCTTAACCGCTTCTATCCGTCTGTCCAGTATAACCGTCCCATTGCACACTGATAACAGCAATGTGGCGAAATTTGGCAGCCTGCCCGCCGGCAATCAGAGGTTGCGGCCGATGTCGAGGAATTTCTGCCGTCGCGCGGCACGCAATTCATCGCCGCTCAGCTTGCTCAGATCTGCAAGCGCGGCGCCGATCACCTTGCCGGTTGCGGCGACGACGGTTTCGGGTTCGCGATGCGCGCCACCGAGTGGCTCGGGAATGATGTCGTCGATGATACCCAGTGTTCTGAGATCTTCGGCCGTGATCTTCATGTTTGTTGCCGCCTCGCGGGCGCGCGACGAATCACGCCAAAGAATGGAGGCCGCCCCCTCGGGGGAGATCACCGAATAGATTGCATGTTCCAGCATGTAGACCCGGTTGCCGGTCGCAATAGCGATTGCACCGCCAGAGCCACCCTCTCCGATTATGATCGAGATCAAGGGTACCTTGATGCCGAGGCACGTCTCCGTCGATCTCGCGATCGCTTCCGCCTGACCACGTTCCTCGGCACCTACGCCCGGATATGCACCGGCGGTATCCACCAGGGTGATCACCGGCAACCCAAAGCGATCCGCCAACTCCATCACCCGGATGGCTTTGCGATAGCCTTCGGGGCGCGGACTGCCGAAATTGTGCTTCAGCCGGCTCTTGGTATCGTGGCCCTTCTCCTGCCCGATAAGAGCCACGGGGATCCCGTCAAAACGGGCGAGGCCGGCCTGGATCGCAGCGTCTTCCCCGAAATTGCGATCTCCCGCGAGCGGTGTGAAATCTGTGAAGAGCCTGGCGGCATAATCCAGAAAGTGCGGTCGTTGCGGATGGCGGGCTACCTGGGTCTTTTCCCAGGCACCGAGCTTGGCGTAGATATCCTTGGTCGCATCCCTGACCCGGGCCTCGAGCCGGGCAATCTCTTCCGATGTATCGATGCTCTCGTCTTCGGCGGCAAGTTTCTTCAACTCGTGTATCTTGCCCTCGAGGTCCGAGATCGGCTTTTCGAAATCGAGATAAGTCTGCATGAGATCCGGTTTCCGGTTGTTTTATCGTGGGAACGCGGCGTTCCCGTCGTCGGCGTGGGGGTTCTAATCCGGGTTTTTGGCCTGTTTTGCAAGAGGGTGATGCGTTTCCACCAGGTCGCGAAGCCGTTCTTCCAAGACATGTGTGTAGATTTGCGTGGTGGAAATGTCCGAATGGCCGAGCAGTTCCTGCACGACACGCAGGTCTGCGCCGTTGTGAAGCAGGTGGCTGGCGAAGGCGTGACGCATGACATGCGGCGAGATCGACGGAGCCCGCAGCCCCGCTCTCGCCGCAAGGCTCTTCAGGTCCCGCGCGAAGACCTGGCGCGACAGATAGCCGTCCTTTCCCTCCGAAGGGAAAAGCCAGGGGCTGTCGCCTTTCTTTGCCACCAAGGCGGCGCGCGCCTCACCATAGGACCTGAGCGCAACCATGGCCGAGCGTGAAAGGGGAACGAGCCTTTCCTTGTTGCCTTTTCCACGAACCAGGAGGAATCGCCCCTCCTGTTCAAGGATCTTCGCCGGCAGCGAAACGAGTTCGCTGACGCGCATGCCAGTGGCGTATAACAGTTCCAGGAGCGTCAGCATCCGCAGGCGCAGAAACTGGTCAGGACCCGGCTCGGCCGCTTCCCTTGCCGCCAGTTCCAGGAGCCTCCCGACCTCGTCCTCGCTCATGGTCTTTGGCAAGCCACGTGCCTTCTTTGGCGCATCGAGAACCGCGGTGGGGTCGTCACCTCGCACTCCTTCTGCGTAGAGAAACTTGTAGAATTGCCGCATCGCGGAGAGCCTGCGAGCCTGAGACGTGGCCGCAAACCCTCGCCGGCCGAGATGCGCGAGATAGCTGGAGAGGTCGGAACTGTCGGCCCTAAGCGGCGATTTGCCCGAGCTTGCGAGAAATTCGTGCAAATCCTCCAGGTCCCTTTCATATGACGCAAGCGTGTTACTCGCCGCGCCCCGTTCGGCACTCATCATCTCAAGGAAGGCTTCCACATGGGCGCGGGAGAGGTCGGTCATGTCCGGCTATCTTTGCGGCGGGGCGGCATTGAGCCGCTCCGATGGGATGCGGACCGTTACGTCGCGCTCGTGGGGTTCCACAAGCATAACAAGTGCCACCATGCTCCCGTACGCGATGCCAGCAAGCACCGCCAGCACGAATAGGAAACGGAACAAAGTGGGCATCGTGAACTCCGCGAAGGTGCGTCGCACTATATCGGTAATGGTTTACGGATCGGCAAGAACAAACGCTCCGCTTTGTCTTTCCAACGGGTACCCGCTTGACGCTTCACTGGCATTTGTCGATACCGTCCTTGAAATGGACGCCCCGACGATGACAGAAGCCCAAACCCTTAACGAACAGGCACGCGCCGCTCTCGGGAAGCGGAACCTTGTGTTCGTCGGACTGATGGGAGCCGGCAAGTCGGTCATCGGGCGGTTGGTCGCGCAGGCGCTGGGTGTTCCATTCGTCGACACCGACGCGGAGATCGAGAAGGTGTCTCGCATGAGTATCACCGAACTCTTCGCGGCCTACGGCGAAACGGAATTCCGGGCTCTGGAGACCCGGGTTATCGAACGGCTCTTGAGAAACGGCCCCCGGGTGATCTCGACGGGCGGCGGCGCTTTCATCAACGAAAACACGCGCAGGCACATAAAGCAGGGTGGCGTGTCCGTATGGCTGAAGGCTGATCTTGAAGTGCTCTGGGAGCGAGTGAACAAACGCGACCACCGACCGTTGTTGAAAACCGCGAACCCGAAGGGAACGCTGGAAAACCTGATGAGACAGCGGTATCCGATCTACGCCGAGGCCGATCTCACTGTGCAATCCGAGAACATCCGGAAGGACATGATGGTCGGGGAGGTACTGTCGGCGGTGGTGAGTCTAGCTAATGGTTCGAGCAAAGGTGAGTACCAATGAACGTATCATCTCGACCGATGGAGCGGCCCATGGAACGGGTGGTCCATGTTCCTCTTGGCGACCGAGCCTATGACATCCTGATCGGTCCCGGCCTGACGGCGCACGCCGGTGGTGAGATCACATCGCGGCTGAAAGGTCGCAAAGCCGCGATCGTAACGGATGAAAATGTCGCGCCCCTCTACCTCGAAATGTTGATGGACAGCCTGCAGACTGACGGAATCGAGGCAGTCTCGCTCACGTTGCCGGCAGGTGAAAAGACCAAGAGCCTCGATCATCTGGCGACCGTCTGCGATATGGTGCTGTCGGCCCGAATCGAACGAAACGATGTCGTCATCGCGCTAGGTGGCGGGGTGATCGGAGATCTCGCCGGTTTTGCAGCCGGCATCGTCCGGCGAGGGGTTCGCTTCGTGCAGATGCCGAGTACGCTTCTGGCTCAGGTCGACTCCTCCGTCGGAGGCAAGACCGGCATCAACACGCCGCACGGAAAGAACCTGCTCGGAGTGTTCCATCAGCCGAGCCTCGTGCTTGCTGATACGGCTGTTCTCGACACCCTGTCGGACCGGGAGTTTCGCGCCGGCTATGCCGAGGTCGCCAAATACGGGCTGATAGACAAGCCGGAGTTCTTCGACTGGCTTGAGAAAAACTGGAAGCAGGTGTTCGAAGGCGGGCCGGAGCGGATCGAGGCAATCGCCATCAGCTGCCAGGCCAAGGCGGACGTCGTCGTGGAAGACGAACGGGAAAACGGCCGTCGTGCCTTGCTTAATCTGGGCCACACCTTCGGCCACGCGCTCGAAGCCGCTACCGAATACGACAGCCGGCGTTTGGTGCACGGGGAGGGGGTCGCGATCGGGATGGTGCTCGCTTACGAGTTCTCTGCTCGCCTGAACCTTGCAAGTCCGGACGATGCCGAGCGCGTGGCTGCGCACCTGAGGGCGGTCGGCCTGCCGACGTCGATCAGAGACATCCCGGGCGAGTTGCCTCCGACCGACAAACTCCTGGCTGCGATCGCCCAGGACAAGAAGGTGCAGGGCGGCAAACTCACTTTTATTCTGACGCGTGGCATTGGACAGGCGTTCATCGCGAATGACGTAGCATCGTCGCAAGTCCTGAGCTTCCTGGAGGAAAAGCGGTCCCAATGACGTCCAAGAGTGGCCTGCTATCGCGTTTCGTCAACGCGCTTATTCGTGGTCTTCTTCACTCGTCCGGCGTTCGGCTGGCGCAGGAAACGCTCCTCCTCTCCGGCCACGACGACCTGCATGCAGCACTGGATGTCATCCACCGCAACGGGAACTTCGACAAGCAGGACCGGGACCGCTTGAGCGGGCTCTTCGAGCTCGAGGAACTGGAAGTCTCGGACGTCATGAAGCACCGCACCGTCATGCGGGCGATCAACGCTGACGATCCGCCGGAAGTGGTCATACGTGGCGTTCTGGAAAGCCCCTACACCCGCATGCCTGTTTGGCGAGGCTCCACAGAGAACATCATAGGCGTCGTGCATGCCAAAGACCTGCTGCGAGCGCTGGCCGAACGGGATATCGAGCCGGCTAGCATCGATATCGTCAAATTCGCTCAGAAACCCTGGTTCGTGCCGGACAGCACCAGGCTCAAGGATCAACTGAACGCCTTCCTGCGGCGGAAGGTCCACTTCGCTGTTGTTGTCGATGAATATGGCGAGGTCCAGGGGATCGTCACCCTTGAGGATATCCTGGAGGAAATCGTTGGTGACATCGCCGATGAACACGACATCGAGATCCGCGGAGTACGACAGGAATCGGATGGATCGATCGTCGTTGACGGGGCAGTGCCGATCCGCGACCTCAATCGGGCGCTCGACTGGAACTTGCCGGACAGCGAGGCAACGACGATCGCCGGGCTGGTGATCCATGAGTCCAAGCTCATACCGGAAGAGCGCCAGGCCTTCACCTTCTATGGGAAGCGCTTCATCGTCATGAAACGCGAGAAGAACCGCATCATGCGGCTGCGCATTCGGCCGGCAGAGGATCCGGCGCTGCCTGCCGAGTGAGGCCATTCGCACCGGGCTCACTTGAGCATCGCGCCGGACGTCCTATCTAAGCTTAGCTACCAACTCGTCGGTTCCCCAGGCGCTGCCGCCTCCACGGCAAGCGCATGGAGACCTGCATCGAGTTCCGGCTTCAGGAGCTCGTTCACCATCCGATGGCGGTCCAGCCGGCTCAGCCCCGCGAATTTTCTGGAGACGATACGAACACGCATATGTGTTCCCTCGACGCCGGAGAAATGCGGCTGGTGGCCAGCATGCTGATGACTTTCGTCCAGCACGATCAGTCGTTCGGGCTCAAGATTGTCGGTGAGCGTCGCTTCGATACGGGCCTTGGCGGACATGGTCAGCTCCGTTGCGAGATGAAGGTCGCTGCGAAGCGACCGCGAGGGGGAACCCACAAACCAGCAAGAAAGCGCTTTGTCAATTCTTGTCGCGTTCTGTCGGGCGTCCCATAATGAGGGCCTTATGAGACTAGATTCCAAATATTTCGATCGCATCCGGACGCGCCGGAAAAGACAGCAGGAAACGGTTGCGCAGGCGCCGACCTGCCAGTGGGACGGGTGTGACAAACCCGGCGCGCATCGTGCCCCCGTGGGTCGCAATGCAGAAGGCCAGTTCTTCCTGTTCTGCTTCGAGCATGTGAAGGACTACAACAAAGGCTACAATTATTTTTCCGGTCTTTCGGACACGGAAATCGCCCGCTATCAGAAGGAGGCGATTACCGGGCACCGCCCGACCTGGACGCTCGGCGTCAACAAATCGGCGAAGGACGCGCCGCTCCATTCCACCACCCGATCGGGCGGCGCCGGCACGCACCGGGTGCGCGATCCTTTCGGTTTCGTGTCCCAGGCCCGTCCTGGCGGCGGCTCCCGTTTCGAGACGCAAGGCCGGAAGCTCAAGACATTGGAGGCCAAGGCCTTCGACACGATGGGGCTTGCGGCGAATGCGACTTCGACGGAGATCAAAAGCCGTTACAAGGAACTCGTGAAGAAACATCACCCGGACGCCAATGGCGGGGACCGCGGCTCGGAAGAACGTTTTCGCGCTGTCATTCAAGCATATCAGTTGTTGAAGCAGGCGGGTTTCTGCTAAGCCGTAGGCGTTGCGGCAGTGAGGATGACGGCCGGGCGGCGGCTCGCGCCTTGGAGACATTATGAGTAAGATTGATCTAGACATTTCCAATCTTCCGGATACCACCGTTTCGGTCCGGGAAGTTTTCGGAATCGATACCGACATCAAGGTTCCGGCCTACAGCCACGGCGACCCCTACGTACCGGACCTCGATCCCGACTACCTGTTCGACCGCGATACAACGCTCGCCATCCTCGCAGGCTTTGCCCACAACAGACGTGTCATGGTGTCCGGCTTCCACGGTACCGGCAAATCCACCCATATCGAACAGGTCGCTGCCCGGCTCAACTGGCCCTGCGTGCGCGTCAACCTGGATAGCCATGTCAGCCGTATCGATCTCGTCGGCAAGGACGCGATCGTCCTTAAGGACGGCAAGCAGGTCACCGAGTTCAAGGATGGCATTCTGCCCTGGGCCTACCAGCACAATGTGGCACTCGTCTTCGACGAGTACGACGCCGGGCGTCCAGACGTGATGTTCGTTATCCAGCGCGTGCTGGAGTCCTCCGGCCGCCTGACGCTGCTCGACCAAAGCCGGGTCATCCGCCCTCATCCCGCCTTCCGCCTCTTTGCAACGGCCAACACGGTGGGTCTCGGCGATACGACGGGCCTCTATCACGGGACCCAGCAGATCAACCAGGCGCAGATGGACCGCTGGTCGATCGTCACCACGCTGAACTACCTGCCGCATGACAAGGAAGTCGACATCGTCACCGCGAAGGTGAAGAGCTTCGGCAGCACTGCGGAAGGCCGTGAGACGGTTGCGAAGATGGTCCGCGTGGCAGACCTGACGCGCTCAGCCTTCGTCAACGGCGACCTTTCCACGGTCATGAGCCCTCGCACGGTCATCACCTGGGCAGAGAACGCCGAGATCTTCGGTGACGTGGCCTTCGCGTTCCGCATCACCTTCCTCAACAAGTGCGACGAACTGGAGCGGACGCTGGTGGCAGAACAGTACCAGCGGGCATTCGGCGTCGAGCTGAAGGAGAGCGCCGCCAACATCGTGCTCGGGGCCTGAGGCGCGGAGGCGAACCGATGGCAGGTCGTGGAGACAACTCGAAAGCAAAGTCCGGCAGTTCGGTCGACACCGAACCGTTGCGCCGGGCGATCACCGGTTGCGTGCGCTCGATCGCCGGCGACAGCGAGGTTGAAGTCTCGTTTGCGAACGAGCGCCCGGGTCTCGCCGGTGAACGCATCCGCCTTCCCGAGCTTTCCAAGCGCCCGACTGCCCACGAGCTTGCGGTAACCCGCGGCCTTGGCGATTCAATGGCGCTGCGGCTTGCCTGCCATGACACGAATGTTCATGCGACCATGTCTCCACAGGGCAGCGATGCACGCACAGTCTTCGATGCTGTGGAGCAGGCGCGGGTGGAATCGATCGGCGCGTTGCGCATGGCGGGGGTGGCGGCCAATCTGGACGCCATGCAGACTGAGAAATATGCCAAGGCCAATTTCGCCGGCATCGAGCGCCAGGAGGATGCGCCGATTGCCGAGGCCGTCGCGATGCTCGTTCGTGAGAAGTTGACCGGACAGAAACCGCCGGTCAGCGCCGGTAAGGTGCTTGATCTGTGGCGTCCCTTCATCGAGGAGAAGGCGGCCGGCGATCTTGACAATCTGAGGGGCGTGATCGAGGACCAGCAGGCGTTCGGCAAGCTCGTGCGCCACATGCTGTCTTCGATGCAGATGGCCGAGGAATTCGCGGAGGAGGACACCGAGCCAGAAGAGCTCGAGAATCCCAACGAAGAAGAGCAGCCACGCAGCGGTGAGACCGATAACGAAGAGGTGGAGGAAGAAGCGGGCTCGGATGCGGCTCCTGCTGAACAGAGCGAGGCGGCCGATGAGGAGCTCGACGAAGGCGAGATGGATGGCGCGGAGATGTCCGACGACGATATGTCCGACGACGCCGACGAGCACTCCGAGACACCCGGTGAGACGAGAAGACCCCAGAGCCCCTTCGACGATTTCAACGAGAAGGTCGACTACAAGATCTTCACCCAGGAATTTGATGAAGAGGTCTTGGCCGAGGAGCTCTGCGACGAGGCGGAGCTGGATCGGCTGCGGGCGTTCCTCGACAAGCAACTCGCCCACCTCCAAGGCGCCGTCGGGCGACTTGCCAACAGGCTGCAGCGGCGCCTCATGGCGCAGCAGAACCGTTCCTGGGACTTTGATCTGGAAGAGGGCTATCTCGATCCGGCACGTCTTGTCCGTCTGATCATCGACCCCATGCAACCTCTTTCCTTCAAGAAAGAGCGCGACACGCAATTCCGAGACACCGTGGTATCTCTGGTCATCGACAATTCCGGATCGATGCGTGGCCGGCCGATCACGGTGGCTGCCACCTGCGCCGACATTCTCGCCCGGACCTTGGAGCGTTGCGGCGTCAAGGTTGAGATCCTCGGCTTCACCACGAAAGCGTGGAAAGGCGGCCAGTCGCGTGAGAAATGGCTGTCCAGCGGCAAGCAGGCCGCACCGGGGCGGCTCAACGACTTGCGACATATTGTTTATAAGTCGGCCGATGCGCCGTGGCGGCGGTCGCGGCGCAACCTCGGCCTTATGATGCGTGAAGGCCTGCTCAAGGAGAACATCGACGGAGAAGCGCTGATGTGGGCGCATGGCCGCCTGATTGGCCGTCCCGAACAGCGCAAGATAATGATGATGATTTCAGACGGCGCCCCGGTCGATGATTCGACGCTTTCCGTCAATCCAGGCAATTATCTGGAACGACATCTGCGCGCCGTCATCGAACAGATCGAGACGCGTTCACCGGTCGAACTGCTGGCAATCGGCATCGGACACGATGTCACCCGGTACTATCGCAAGGCGGTTACGATCGTCGATGCGGATGAACTGGCTGGCGCGATGACCGAGCAGCTTGCAGAGCTTTTTGCCGAAAAGAAGAGCACGGGTACCCCTCGCATGCGCCGGTTTGGTTAGGTTCCGGGTGAACCCACGTCGCGTTGCCCTGTGGGCGAGTGTTTCTTTTTTGCTTGCCTCGCCAGTGGCACCGGCATCGGTGAGCGTGCCTGTCGTCGCCCATTCCATCAACCAGTTCATGTCCGGCTCATCGCAGAGCACGTTCGGTTCCTTGGAATTCATCGGAGGCATCGAATTTTCCTCCTCTGACCGGAGGCTTCAATCACTTTCTGCGATCCGTTTCCGCGCAGATGGGCAGAGCTTCGTCTCGGTGCTCGACACCGGCGCCTGGCTCACCGGTCGGATCAAGCGCGATCGGCAGGGGCGCATTGTCGGGCTGGACGAGGTATGGATCGATCCGATCCTGCTCCACGGTGAACGTGAAGGCTCAAAATACAATTCAGACGCGGAGGGACTCGCCCTGAGGCGTGGCGAGGCGATCGTCAGTTTCGAGCAGTTGCACCGGATCGACGTCTATCCGGATCCGGGCTTCGCTGCTTCAGGCCCGCTGCGGACGCTTGCAATTCCCATTCCGCGTCGTGAGCTGCGGATGAACGCCGGAGTGGAAACGATCGTGGTGTCTCCCGCCGCAGGTCCGCTGGAGGGGGCGCTGGTGGCGGTAACCGAGCGCAGCCTCGACGACGAAGGCAATCTCTTCGCAGCGGTGCTCGAAGGTCCCCAGAGAGGCGCATTCAAAGTGGTGCGCCACGATCCTTACGATGTCACCGACGGGGCTTTTCTAGCGGATGGCGATCTGCTGTTGCTCGAACGCCGCTTCAGCTTCCTGGGTGGTCTCGGCATGCGCATCCGGCGGGTCAAGGGAGATGACATCCGTCCGGGTGCGGTAGTGGACGGCGAGGTGCTGCTGGAGGCGGACATGCGCAGCGCCATCGACAACATGGAAGGTCTGGAAGTCATCACCGGACCCGACGGTACACCTCACATCATCCTGATCTCCGACGACAACGGCAACATTCTCCAGCGCAACATCATGCTGGAATTCCGGCTGCGGTAGCGGGTCAGTCGGCCTTAGCTGCCGGGATCGGCATGGGCTTCAGCACGTTCATCAGTGCTCCATAGGGCAGCAGCAACACCACGCCGGCGAAGATCTTGACGCCGAGATCGCCAAGCGCCCAGGAAATCCATCGCGGCCCCTCCGCCGAGAGCGTGCCGAGGATCGGCGCCCAACCCACGGCAAAGTCATCGTTGGGGCCGATGAAGGCAAATATCGGCGCAAATGCGAGCGAGAAGAACAGGAGGGTATCAATCACCGAACCAAGCAAGGAGCCGGCAAGTGGCGCCCGCCACCAGGTCTGGCGGCGAAGCTTGTTGAACACGGAGATGTCGAGGAGTTGGCCGATCAGGAAGGCGGAGCCGGAGGCGATGGCGATCCGCGGCGCTGACGCCCAGAACGACAGGACCACGCCCACAACCAACCCCACAAAAACGACGCGGCGCGCGACGGAGGGCCCGAACTGCCGGTTGGTCAGATCCGTAACGAGGAAAGCAACGGGATAGGTAAAGGCGCCCCAGGTCAGCAGGTCGCCCAATTCTATCCCGAACAGCCTCCCCGACAGTGGGAACTGAACGAGAATATTGGACGCGACCACGACAGCCGACATCAGCAAGGCGTACACAAGAATATGGCGGATGATGAGCATTTTTTTATCCTGGGTGATGCCACCAGTTGGAATGATGTGAGGCAAGAGAAAAGGCTTGTCCAGCGTCAGCCGGTCAAGCCTTTTCTATAAAGCTGATACGACAGCGGTGCGATCAAGCAGCCGCTGCTTCCGCAGTCTTCTTGGCGATCTGGCGACGCAGCAGGCGTGCGCGGATCGACAGTTCATTTTCATGCGCCTTGAGCAGGAAGGCGTCGAGGCCGCCGCGATGCTCAACACTGCGCAGCGCGTGCGCGGAAACACGCAGACGGAAACGCTGGCCGAGAGCATCAGAGATCAACGTGACCTGGCAGAGGTTCGGCAGGAACCGGCGGCGAGTCTTGTTGTTGGCGTGGCTGACATTGTTGCCGGTCTGGACGCCCTTGCCGGTCAGTTCGCACACACGGGACATGGATACACCTTTGTTCTTCTGCAATCGAATGGCCCTTCCAGACAATGCCCGGCGTGCCGATCCAACTGGTCTTGATTGGAAAGTTGCGGTTCTATAGTCAGTGATGTCGCTTGCGTCAAGCCAAAACCTTGATCAGCCCCCCGGAGATTCCGCCCAGAGCTTCCGCTTGCGGCTATTTTCTCGCCACGATGGACTGTCTATATC
>JAEYTV010000358.1 GCA_023433855.1 Pseudomonadota bacterium
CAAGGGCTGATCGGGCGGAAAAATTGACTCAGGCGGTCACGCCGCGAGAGCCTGCTGCCACATCGAATCTATGTCTTCGGCGGAAATTTGCAGGGCTGCAGCGATTGTCAGAAGTGTCGGGGACAGACGCTCGAATTGGGTCGCGTATTCCCATTCGATGAGCGCCTCATCCTTCTCCTGACCATCCGGGAGGGCGTCGATGGCTGCGGTGATGGTTGCCAGGGAGTAGCCGTTGCGAACGAGCGTCAGACGCAGTTGCCGTGCGGTGACCGGCGGCATCAAGCCCCGCAGCTCTTCAGCGGTCGGCGGAGTATACGGTTCGATAGTGTACTCGCCTTCATGATCCTTCAACCACCGCTTCACTTGAAGTGTGAATTCCGTTGGAACCGGGTCATCCAGCCGGTAGATGTTCAGCATACCTGTTTCGATACCCTCGGGATGACCATGATCGACGGTACACGTGCAAATAAAACTCACGCCATCCGCTTCAGCAGTGATCTGGGTGATTTCAATCAAGGTCATTGTTAAGCCACCCTTTGGATGATATTTCTCTCTTGGCTGACTCCCCGGCACCTCCAAGTCCCTGTAAGGGCTGTGCCACTGCCGAACAGAACGACTTCAAAGTTATTAGGCCCGAGTCGTGGAACAACAGTGGCGTTCATATTCCCGTATGACTCGTTGTTGTTAGCCGAGAGAATAGAGCCAATGGGATAGTTCGTGTTCGAGACCGACGTACCGGTGTAGAACAGGTTATTAAGGTCCATCCGGGCTAGTTGCCCGAGATTGAGAGCCGCGACAGCGGCCTGCACAAAGGCGGTTGTCGCCAGCCTGGTGCTATTATTGCCGGTAGCCTGCGTGGGCGCGGTCGGGTTGCCTGTGAGCGCCGGGTTTGCCAAGGGAGCCTTGGAGCCAAGCGCCGCCTGAATGGACGAATTCAACACGCTGGTGGCAGCCTGCACGAAGGCCGTTGTTGCGATCTGCGTGCTGTTGGCACCCGCCGCAGGAGTAGGCGATGTAGGCGTCCCGGTGAATGTCGGGCTCGCCGAAGGTGCCTTTGGGGCGACTAACCCCTCAAACGTCGTAGCGAGAGCCGAAAGCGCGGCCTGAACGAATGCCGTGGTCGCCAGCCGGGTCGAGTTGTTGCCCGCCGTCTGGGTCGGCGCGGTCGGATTACCGGTGAAGACCGGGTTGGCAAGCGGAGCCTTCGCAGCAAGTGCTTGCGTTACGGTAGCCGAGAAGCTTGCATCATTCCCGATTGCCCCGGCTATCTTCTGGAGCGTGTCTAGCGCGGTCGGCGGCGCACCCAGGATGGCCGCCTTGATCAGGTAGACAAACGCAGTGGTCGCCAGGCGCTCTGAGTTCGTCTCGACAGACGGCGTAGGCGCAACCGGTGTACCCGTGAACGTGGGGCTTGCCAGCGGTGCCTTCTCCGAGAGCAGGCTCATGAGCGTTTCGGCAAGCTCTCCCTCACCGAGGGCCGCTTCAAGGTCCGCGATGATCTGCAGCGCGTTGGCCGCCTGCGTCAGGAAAGCTTCGAGCGCCAGCTGGACGTGCCCGGTCGTGGCAATGGTATTATCGTTCGTGCCGGCGGGTTGCGTGGGAGCCTTCGGCACCCCGGTAAAATCCGGGCTGTCAACCGCGGCACGGGAAAGCAACTCGCCGATGATCGTCGCGACATCGTTGTCGATGGCGAGCAGCGCAGCCCTCAAGCGCTCGACGTCGTGAGCCGTCGAGTTTTCCGGGTGCGGCAGCTCGTATCCCTGGTTGAGGGTGACTTCATTGGTTGGCATTGGTCAGCCCCGCCTAGAAAGTGAAGCAACGAAGATCGGAGATGGCCGGCCTGGAGGCCGGAGTACCGGTCAGGTCGAGCCGCACCCGTCCACCATCTGGCGCCGAGTGCGCCGCGATTCTGTAGGTGTATTCGCTGAAGCCATCTTCGATCGGAACAGCACTGATAAGGGTCGCATTCACCCAGGTGTCGTTCTCGGCGTCAGCTCTTACTGCCACAGAGGACCCCGACGGGAGGAGACCGGAGAAAATGATGTCTAGCCGCACCGGGTCCCCCATGGAGAACGACAGCCCGACATATCTGCCTGTCGCCTTCATCTTCCCGAAGATCACCGCGACGTCGCGAGAGAGAAGCGGCGACACGCGGGCATTGCCGGTAAGCACCGCCGTCACGCTGACGGTCCCGGTAAAATAGGCGTCGAGTTCCAGCGTCTGATCGGAGGCGATTGTGTAGGTTCTCGATCCGATCTTCACCCTGAAAGCGACAGTGCAGCCCGCCTCCGGCAGGATCACATCCGCTCGGATAAGCACGTCCGAGATGCCATTCACCGCAAATGAGCCGATGTTGATCGTCTTCTGCGTTGGAGAAAACACGGCCGCCGCCACCTGCATGGTGAGATCCCTGTCGGGATGAACCAGCCAGGAGACGTTGTTGGAACCGTCGAAATTATCGCCGGTGATGTACGGTTGCGCCGTAACCCACTTCTGGCTTACCGCATCGAAGTCGCCCAGCTGGGCCATGGCGATCGAATGGTCTCCGTCATCGGTGCGAACCACCAAGGCGACATAAGTGTTGGCCGGGATGTAGACCGGCGTCCCGAGCGTGATCTTGGTCCAGGTGTTGGCGACGACACCCTGCATTTGAAGGCGAGCGGTCGCCACCACCATCTGCGTCGGCAGACCATTCTCCATGGCGACGATGTCGACGTCGATCGGCCGGGACCGACTGCCGATCTTGCAGATCCAGAGCCGAACTGACGTGACATACCGGGCTTCCGTCAGGGCGAAGCTCTGAGCCTGCGGGTCAGTTGAACTCCCGGTGCCATCGCTCTGATTGTCAGGTCCCGATCCGCGACTGATACGCTCGACGACCACGGTGGAAAACCGCTCCAGGATGGTCGTCGTCTGCAAGGTGGTCGTTTCAAGACGGCCTTCGCCCCGGAAGCTGACCGCGGTTCTGGCACCCGACCCGGTCTCAGCAATCACCGCCTTACGGCCGGCCGACACTTGCGCAGGGATAACAAAGTTTCCCGTCGCCACACCTTGTGAGTTTGCCACCACTCCGCCTGGATTGACATTGATGCCATCGAAGGTCAGCCCGGCAAGGCTCTCTCCCGCACCCATGCCCTCAATGCGGAAGCCAATGCTGATCTCCCTGAGGAACGGGATGCGCCTTTCCGTGACTGTCTCGGACGTGATGGATGACCGTACACGGGTCTGGTTGCCCCTTCCGAACACCTGGGTAACGTCGGACAGCGTCACAGTCTCCGTTTCTGTCCAGAAATCGGAGTTCGGATCGATGTGCATGACCGGAGCCACGGGCGTGAAGTTCATGTACGGGTTGATCTTCTCGCACCGGGTCCGCAGGCTCTGGTTGATGATCGTCCGTTCAGTGTAGTCAAGAATCCCGATTGACGGCAGCCGAACACGTCTTACGTCCGGTTCGATCGCAATCTGCAAGGTCCCGTCGAAGCAAGCCGCATCTTGAGACTCGCCGAGGTCCCGCCTGCTGTCGTCCCAGAAGGGGTCAGTGAAGATGCCAAGCGCCGGCCCGGGCGCCCGTGCATTCGCGTCCGATTTCAACCGCTCGATCAGAACCATGTCGATTGTCTGCGCGAGGCGCGACTGCAGCTGGTTCAGGCGCCGGTAGTCCAGCGATCGCGTTCCGTTGTTGTCGATTACCGGGGCCTTCATCCAATCGTTTTTTACGACACAGAGTGAAAGTGCATCGCTTGGCTCGTGAGGCGGATGCGGGTTTTCCGGCGACGACTCACCCTTCAGGTACTCAAAGGCACCCGACGGAGTGATCAGGATCCGGTCGTGGCGGGGCTGCTTGTAGGTGTACCCGACAAATACGTCAGCACCTGACACGCCGCCGGAGACCACGATCTGGGTCGCAGTGAAGCTGTCAGGGTCAACCTGGTCATAGTAGCGATACTTGACAGTGTAACTGGAGCCAACCGCGGGTTCCGGACCTGCAGGAGCCCAGCTGACAGCATCTCCATCGCGGACATAACTGGTGGTAGCCACATACGTGGTCGCACTCTGCTTCACTTCGAGGATCGAGACAACGCCATCGTCGGGTAGAGTGTCTTTCCCGCCGCTGGTGCCCTTCGTGAGAGTGACGGTCTTCTCTTTCGTTACGATCAAGGTCTCGATCGCAGCGATCGGGGGACGACGCACCTTAATCACGGCCGATCCCGTGCCGTTGAAGGTGTGAGGTTCAAGATCGACGGTCGCGAGATCCGGCTCCTCTTCGACGAGGAAGCGGTTATCCGTCTCGCGATTGACCTTCATGCCGCGAACATTGCAGACCCCGGCGGCGATCGAGAAGATGCGCGCCGTTCCGCTCAGTCCGAGCGCCTTCACATCGCAACCACGGACGATGTAGTTTCCATGCGCATCGTAGTCATAGACGGCGATCTGCGCCTGAACGCCCGTAAGAGTCGGAGGCGCAGATTGGCTGATGATCTGGCCGTCGCGCAGCAGCGCGTAGCGATAGAAGTCTCCCTCGCCACCGTCACCATCCCATGCCCAACGAACTGCCATCATCGTCCGGACAGCGCCGGCCTCGCCATAGCTCTCCGAACCGGGCACTAGGCCGTAGTAGATGCCGTCATCATCGGCGGTGACAGGCGTGACCACCATTCTCACGCCGATTTCCACGTCCCCCTGCATCGGAATGCCCGAGAGGATTGCCCCATCGACGGGCCGGGGGGCGCCACGCAGGTATAGGGAGCCCGCCGAAATCGTGACGGCCCCGGCGACGGTGTTGACGAATATGTCGCCACCAGAAAGACGGTCACCATCCGCAGCGACCAGGTCGCCGATCTGCTTGCGCTTGCGTTCTTCAACTGAAAACGCATCATTGATATCGGCCGCCTGCGACATAGCGCCTTCCCCGAACCAGACACGGTCGAAGTTCGGTCGGTCGGTCGTGCGATCCCGGATATTGTCGAAATCGGGATACTGCGCGGGATCGAAAACGTTTGTCGACATAATCTGTCCTTATCCGAGCCGGAAGGCGGGATTGCTGAAGAACATGGGAACGACCTCGGCAGGATTGACGATCAGGGTAAGGCGCACGGTTTCCCGGACCGTTTTCTGGAAGCGGTGAACGAAATTCGTTACCCCGACCGTGTTGCCAGACCCTGCAATGACCTCCTTTGGACGAAGCCACGATTTGAACGCCGGAACGTCCGGGCACACCTGCAGGTCGTGGACCACCGCGACTGATCTAGCTTCAGATCCGAAACCTGCGCCGAAGGGCAGCCTCACCTCATAAATGGCCGAAATGGCTTGCGCCGCCTCATTGTTGGCGATGGGCGCCCTGATGACCCGTGCGAACCCGATCGGCGCTTCATCGACATCGAAGAACACGAGATGCGCCGTGCGCTGAAGCATCAGCCATGTCTTTACGCCGGCCTCGGAATCCGCGCCGCTCCAGTAAAGACCGGGCGTCGTCCATATGAGATTTGGTGACCACAGCCCAAACTCGTCGGACATCTCCTCGAGCGTGTTGTCCCAGCCATAGGGTGCCCAGTCCGAAATCACACCGATCGCGAAGACATCGTGGTGACGCCCATGGCTCCACTTGACGTTCCCGCCGTTGATCCGAACGCCGGAACTGTCGCCCCACAAGGTCTGGCCGTATCGGCCATTTCCCCAGGCAAGAGCACGAACGTCGTAGCCGTGGAAGCCGCGGAACATCTCAGCGCGAGCAGGATCGGACAGGCTTGCCAGATATTCCGCGTCGGCCAGGCGCTTGTCCTCATTCTCACCCGGCAATTCGCCCATGCCGATCTGGTAGAGATGCCATCTACGGCGGTTGCGGGCCTGGTCCTCTATTCCGAGATCCTCATATCCGATCCATCCCAGGGCTCTTTCAAGAGCCAATGGTGTGCCCCGGATTCGCTGCCATGCCCGACCTTCGTCGATAAGATCCTCAACCGTTCCGAAGAAGTCGGCAACCGGGCCGAGCCCGTACTCGAGAACAAGCCACGGCCCAACAGTTTCGTTCAAGGGCCGCTGGTATTTCAGACCATGAACGTCATCGACTGCGGGACCTATAAAGCTGTCAATGTCGGCGGCTTGCTCGATTGCGCGTTCGAGAGGTGTCGCGTTCGATGGCAGGACGGTAGTGCTCACCGGCTGCGCCCCTTCAACGTGAGTGTGACAGCCCCGAAGGTTGCCGCAGCGTTGTCGGCCATGACCATGTCACCCGCAGGAGTGCCGATGACTACATTGGCAACACCCGGAGCCATCAGTTTCGCTTTCAGCCAGCTCTCATTGATGTCGAACCCAAAACCGCCTTCACTGTCGAGTGCCAACCGCAGGCGGGTTTCAAGCCCCTCAAACACAGCGACAGGCGTCTCAGGCAGCAGCCAGATGTCGGCCGCGACATCCAGCACCATCTTGGTTCCGGCTACCACTGTGACGATATCGTTGATGGATCGAACCGACGAAGAGGTAACCACCGCCTCTACCGTCGCAAGCAGCGCCGCAGAGGGCACTCCTCCGTCGTTCTGCGCCAGAATGGCGACCTCGATTTCCGGTCCAGCCCCCCTCCGGTACACGGCAGCATCACGGACCGCAGGAGAGGCTGAGCGAGCATGGTACTTGTACCACTCCTCTGGTCCGGCAGAGGACCTGCCTTGATCGGCAAGGACGACACGCGATCTCAGAGCGGCATCCGTCTCATCGGCGAGCCGCGCAACGCCGTGGTCTGCCGCCAGATGGTCAAGATCAGGACCCACTGAAAATTTCAGGAGGTTGGAGCGTGCTGCATCGTTGACCCGAGCACGAAGGAGAACTTCGCGGTAGCTCTCTGCCTCTATGATCACGGTAACCGGGTCAGTCTCAAGCATGGAAACGTCGTATTCCGGCAGTGCAAGTTCCGGATTGGAGAGCCGCACTGCGGTCCAGATCTCCTGGAACTTGGCCTTCTGACGTGCAACCACGGCCTCAAAGTCGAGATCCTCGATGACGACCGGCACGGGAAGACTGGAAAGATCAACCGGAACACTCATGACTGGCCTATGATCGTTGAATCGAAATGGTCGGACGGAATCCGATGGTAAATCCGACAACCCTGTCGACGCGGAAGTCACCTAAATGCCCGCCCGGACGGTAGTCTGCCTCGATCAGCAAGCCAGCACGACCGGTTCGCAGTTCGTCAACAGAGCCAGTGGGCACAATGCTGCGCACGGCCAGTCTCGGCTCCCATAGGTCGATCGCCGTAGCGACCAGCTGCTGCCATGCGGCGAACAAGGCCGGAGTGATAGCCCGTCCGAGCAGTTCCACAACACCGCCGCCGAATTCCCGGCGCATGACGCGGCTCGCCAGCCGGGTACCGAGCGTCACTTCCACCCCCTGGTAGGCCGACGTAAGGTTGTCGATAATCCTGCCGGTCGTGCGATCAACCCCGGCCATCGGTTCCGCTCGCTTTCGGCCAATCTTCCGGCAGAGGAGCGCCCGCTTGAGAAATACGGCCGAGTGATCGATCGTATAGAGCCTCTGCATCGGTGAGCCGAACCGTTCTATCTCGGCTAACCCTCTGGCCGGCGACCCAATCAACGCCCGGTTTCACTCTGTAGTCGCTCTTTTCACCATCGTTAGCGACCGGACGTGCTTTTTCCGTCGAAGAAGCCTGCTTCGTCATGGTTGTGCTCCGTTCTTTTTCGAGATCAGTTTGCCGGTACGTCGGTTCTGCTGCCGCCTGGCAGCACTCCGCCATGGACGTGACTTGCACCGACGTCCTTGCCATCGTGGCGTTGCGATCCGCCCGACTGCTCGAAGCCGTCGGCGCTGAAACGGAAAGTGACGCCCCGACGGACAAAACTAACGCGCCGTCCGCCACAGTGATCTTGACGCCGGCGTCCTCGAAGACGTTCGCGGCCATATCGTCATTCGGGCTTGGATGAGCGCCAGAATACCCGCCCCGAAGGATCATGCCTTGCCTCGGGTCACCACTGGGGTTGATTACCCCGACGATTTGCCCCTTTTTCAGCGGGATGGACGTCTTGCCCGTTTCAGGGTGGGGATACCACGGTGACAGAAATGGCCCGTCAGCTGTCTCTCCCAATTTTAGACGGTAGCCCTTCTTCGGATCGATCACCTCGACCGGACCGACCTTCAGAGAATTGCCAAAGGCGCTCTTCAGCATCTGGTGATCCAGAAGCATCGCCAGGAACTCGCCGTTCATCCGTGCCCCACATTCGTCGTGCCGGAGCGATCAACCTCGATCGAGACA
Organism: Pseudomonadota bacterium; assembly: GCA_023433855.1. Lineage (GTDB taxonomy): Bacteria > Pseudomonadota > Alphaproteobacteria > Rhizobiales > Rhizobiaceae > Neorhizobium. The sequence goes on from JAEYTV010000358.1 coordinate 8,261, forward strand.
CCGTCGATCAGTGGAACCGTCCCATCGTCCGCAAAGGCAAAGGGGCCGACACCGAGGCCGAGCAGCTCTGCAGCTGTCATGCCATTGCGCCGCTGGAGCGAGTCGCGATCGTCGGCCGCCGTGCCGACCAGCGACCGCATCATGGCAGCTTGCGTCCGATAGACCTCGTCATCGGAAGCCTCCATCGCGCCAAGAAAGACCATGAACGGGCTTTCGGGATCGAGAGCCTGCCCCCGTATGGGATCGTCTGCCAGGTCGACGGTAAGCCGCAACTGATGTCCGGCGATCCGCTGGCCGTCGTCAGTGCTTCGCGCACCGGCAAACGCAATCTTTCGTGTCCTGTAGTGAAGGCCCCGGTAGATCTCGGCCCACTCGTTATCAGGAGCAGTCAGAGCATCGCATATCTGCCTCTGAACAACATCGAGAAAGAACTCGAAATTGCGGTCAGTGGCGGGAACGGCGATACCGATCATCTCGGTAGCACCGGTCTCCTCATTGAGCTGCAACATCGGAGTGGAAACCCCAATCTCATAGACG
>JAEYTV010000469.1 GCA_023433855.1 Pseudomonadota bacterium
GGATGATTCCTGCCATATCAAGTGTCACGCGCACGACCAGAGAGGAAAGACAGAGCGGCATGACGTGGCGGACGATGATCCTGAGCGGCGATGCGCCCATCAGGCGGACGGCGGAGATAAACTCGGAGTGACGGAACGTCATCGTCTCGGCGCGGGCGATGCGCGCATAGGGCGGCCACGACGTTACAGCGATGGCTATCACGGCGTTCTCAATTCCGGGACCCAGAGCGGCAACGAGTGCCAGGGCCAAAACCAGTTTCGGAAAGGCGAGGAAGATGTCGGTGATCCGCATCAGGACCGCATCCACCCATCCGCCGGCATAGCCGGCCACCGTGCCCATGATCAGACCGACGGGAGCGGCAATGACGGCCACAAGCACCACGACGAACAATGTGAGCCGCGATCCGTAAATGAGGCGCGACAGGATATCACGTCCTTGATCGTCGGTGCCAAGCAGATGGCCGGAAGAACCCGGTGGCAGCAGCCGCGAATTGCGCAGATCGCCTTGCACTGGATCATGCGGCGCAAGCACATTGGCAAAGATCGCCACAAGCACCAGCGACAGGATGATGCCGAGGCCAAGGACGGCCAACCGATTGGCGGAGAACCGGCGCCAGATCACATAGGCCCGTCCGAGCCGGGCCTGCCGGCGCGAGCCGGGCTGCTCGGAAAGCAGCCATTCCCGGGTATACGGTTTCAAACCGGTGTCAACGGCGCTCATCGGCTTCGCGTCCTCGGGTCGAGCGTCCGGTAGAGAAGATCGGACAGGGTATTGATGGCGACGAAGACGGAGCCGATCACGATCGTGCCTCCGAGCACCGCGTTCATGTCGGCATTCTGCAGCGAGTTGGTGATGTAGAGGCCGAGCCCCGGCCAGGAGAAGATCGTTTCCGTCAGTACCGAACCTTCGAGCAGCCCCGCATAGGAAAGTGCGATAACCGTCACAAGCGGCACCGCCGCGTTCCTGAGCGCATGGAACCAGATGATCCTCGTCTCCGAGAGCCCCTTGGCCCGGGCTGCGACCACATACTCCTGTGAAAGCTCGTTCAGCATGAAGGAACGCGTCATTCGGCTGATATAGGCGAGCGAAAAATAGCCGAGCAGTCCCCCCGGCAGGATGATGTGGCGGAACAGGTCCCAGGCGACCTCCCATTGCCTCTGCCAGATAGCATCGAACAGAAAGAAGCCCGTGGTCGGCGTGAACGTGTATTCATACACAATGTCGATCCGTCCTGGATAAGCGACCCAGCCGAGCTTGGCGTAGAACAGAACCAGCGCAAGCAGTCCGAGCCAGAAGATCGGGACCGAATAGCCGATCAGGCCGATCACGCGGACGATCTGGTCGACGATCGAGCCGCGTTTCACCGCCGCCAGCACGCCGAGCGGAACGCCGAGCAGCGCGCCGATGACCGTCCCGACCGTAGCAAGTTCGACCGTTGCCGGAAACACCCGGGCAATGTCCGTCATGACGGGATTGGTCGTGAGGACGGACGTGCCGAAATCGCCGGAAAGCGCCTGTTTGACGTAGATCCAGAACTGCTGGTAGAGCGGCAGGTTCAAGCCCAGTTCTTCGCGAACACGCTCCACCACATGCGCCGGCGCGCGATCACCCACAATCGCCAGTGCGGGGTCAATCGGCACCACGCGCCCGATGAAGAAGGTGACGGCCAGCAGTCCAAACAAGCTTGTGCCAACCGTGACCATGAAGCGGCCCACGGCCATCCCATAGGACGAGGCACGGCGGCGGTTGCGCCGTGTCACTATCGTCGTGTCGGTGAGGGTCAAGCAGGCAGTCCTTCGCCGCTACTCCTTGGATACCGTGTAGACGAAGTTGGTATCGAAGCTCGGACCAAGCTTGTAATCCTTCAGCTGGGACGAATAACCAGCCACTTCGATCTGCTGGTAGAGAAAAACATAGGGGCTGTTTGCCAGGATCTTCCTCTGCAGGTCTTCGTAGATCGCTGCGCGCTTGGCGGAGTCCTTCTCAAGCAGGGCGCCTTGGGCGGCCTCCTCGAGTTCCTTGGGCACGTCCCATGCATTGCGCCATGCAAGCGTTTTGTTGGTTCCGGCATCGGAATTGTCATAGTTGATGACGAAGGTCTCGGCATTCGAGTTGGGGTCGAAATAGTCCGAACCCCACTGGCCGATATACATGTCGTGGGTGCGGGCACGGAACTTGGTCAGTGTCTGCTTGCCGTCGCCGGGGATGATCTCCATCTTGATCCCTGCCTGGGCCAGGGTCTGCTGCACGCTTTCGGCTATGCCGGTGACTGGCTGTATATTGCGCACGTCCATGGTGACGGTGAAGCCGTCCTTGAGCCCAGCTTTTTCCAGGAGTTCCTTCGCCTTGGCGACATCAAGCTTGTATGGCTTGTCCTCGATCGCCCCAAGCTGCCCCTTCGGAAGGAAGGTCTGGTGGACCTCGCCGATGCCCTTGATCAGGGTTGCGCCTATCGCATCGTAGTCAACCAGATATTTCATCGCCTCAGCCACTTCCGGCTTTGCGAGGTTCGGGTTCTTCTGGTTGAGGCTGAAGAAGTAGATCGTCCCCTTCGGCGCCGAGGTGACCGAAATGCCTTCCTTCTTCGACACCGCTTCGACATCGCCCGGCTCGAGATTGCGGGCGACGTCGATATCGCCGTTTTCCAGTGCCAGACGCTGTCCGGCGCTTTCCTTCATGTGCCGGTAGATGACACGTTTCAGCTTCGGCGCCTCGCCGTAATAATTCGGGTTCGCCTCCATGATGACCGCCTCGTTCGCCCGCCAGGCCAGCACCTTGTAAGGGCCGGAGCCGGCATACCCGGTCTTCATCCACTCGTTGCCGAAGTCCGTGTCGAACTTGTAGTCGTCCGAAGGCGTGACTTGCTTGGCATGTTCCATCACCACCTTCTTGTCGACGACGGAGGCGACGGTCGCCGTCAGCACGTTGAGGACGAAGCTTGGCGCGTAGGGCTTGTCGACGGTGAACACGAAGGTCGTGTCGTCACTCGCCTTCGCCTTTTCCGTGATGTTGTCCTTGTTGAGCCCGAACTGCGTGAGCAGGAACGCCGGTGTCTTGTCGAGCTTCACCGCGCGTTCAAAGGAGAAAGCCACGTCGTCGGCCGTGATTGGATTGCCCGAAGCGAACTTCAGGCCAGACTTGAGCTTGAACGTGTAATTCAACCCGTCATCGGAGATCGTCCAGCTTTCCGCGAGGTCACCGACCACCTTGGAGGTGTCGTTGGGGTCGAGGCCGACGAGCTTGCTGTAGCTGTTGGCGGTCACCTCGGCACTGGAGAGTTCGAACGCCTCGCCGGGATCAAGTGTGATGATGTCGTCGATGGCAAATCCTTCGACCAGAGTGTCGGCCGGCGTGACCGCGAAGGCCTGCGGCGCGGCTGCCAGCATGAGAGACATCGCGGCACCGGTGGACAATGCGCGAATGTTTTGAGTGAGCAAATGCAACATTGTTTCTGTTCCCTGCTTTTTGTTATCGCGTCTTGACGAGCGGCCTACGAGAGCCACGCTTTCCCAAGGACTCTCAGCCAGTTTTCACGACACAACTTGGCGAGGTCACTGCCAGCGTATCCTTCGGCTTTCAGGGCCGCAACCAGATTCTGGTTGCCGGCAGCATCCTGAATTTCCTCAGGAATCGAAGCTCCGTCGAAATCGGAACCAAGTGCCACGTGGTCAACTCCCATGCGCTCGACGAGATGGTTGACATGTCGAACCATTGTCGAGATCGGGGTCGAAACATCGTCCCGTGCGTCGGATCGCAACATGGTGACCGCATAGTTGAGGCCGACCAGTCCGCCGCTTTCCTTGATCGCGTCAAGCTGCCTGTCGGTCAGGTTGCGCGCCACCGGGGTGAGTGCATGAGAGTTCGAATGGCTGGCGATCAGCGGCTGCTCGGAGGTTTTGGCGACATCCCAGAAACCCTTTTCCGTAATGTGGGAGAGATCGATGAGGATGCCGAGGCGGTTGCAAGCGCGAACGAGTTCGAAGCCGAGGTCGGTCAAGCCGGGCCCCGTATCGGGTGACATGGGAAAGGAGAAAGGAACGCCATGGCCAAAGATGTTGTGGCGGCTCCAGACGGGCCCCAGTGAACGGAGGCCCGCCGCATGGAAAACGTGCAGGTTGTTGAGGTCGGCGTCGATCGCCTCGCAGCCTTCCATGTGCATCACCGCGGCGAAGATGCCTTCGTCCATCGCCTTGCGGATTTCGGCAACCGACCGGCACAGCCGCCATGCACCGGCTCGGTCCAGCCGTACAGCGATGGCTGCCTCTTCGAGAGCGATCGCGACGGAGGAGAGATGATCGATAGGCGCCGAAAGCGGCGTTTGGTAGTGCCCTCTATCGTCCGGCTCCTTCAATACAAGGTCGCCGGAGGGAATGTAGATGGCGCAGAGGCCTCCGGCCAGCCCGCCGGCCCTTGCACGGGGAGCGTCGATATGGCCGGCGGACGTTCCCTCGATGAACTCGGCAACCGGATCACCCCCTGCCTTCATGCTCCGCCAGAGCCGCAGAAGCACGTCGTTGTGGCCGTCGAACACCAGTTCCATGAAGTTATTCCCGAACGTTGTGGAGCGATCCCGAGGTGAGTTATGACCCGATCCTAGCCCGCGGATCGCCCCGCGCAAGGCACAAAGCGGTCAGAGCTTCCAGGATCCTTCTCCGGCCGACTTCAGCAGCGGGGTGCGAAAGACGCCAACCACCCGGCTGCGCCACTGGGAGCCAACGTTGTCCAGTCTCTCCCCCCAGCGTTCCGACTGCAGCATGGCAGCACCGATCACCACCGGTTCGACGTCGATCGCCTCCAACAGCGACAATGCCGATGCGATCGACGTGCCGCTTGAGATCACGTCGTCGACGAGCGCAACCCGTTTGCCTCGGATTAGCGGCAGCATGCGCGGGTCGACATAGAGCCTTTTCTGCTGCTCCGGCGTGGTGATCGACGCCAGCGGAACGGAAAGCCTATCTTCATACCAGAACTTCCTGGATGTCCCGAGCGGCACGTAGCGGGGGAACCCGAGACCACGCGCCACGGCTGCCGCAAGCGTCAGGCCGAGCGTCGGGAGGCCGAGGATCACTTCCGGGCGGTAGGCAGAAAGCTTGGGGCCAAGCCGGCTGGCAAGCAGATCCAGGACCTCGAAGCTTGCCTGGTTGACGATCAGCGAGGCGAGCGCCTGCTCGCCGCCGGCAAGCGGGCGGATCGGTAGCTTGATCTGGCTGCCGTCGTCGAGGGTCGCCGGGAAGAAACCGGAGAACGGGCCTGCTGTGTCAAAACTTCCAGGCGGATGGACTGCCTGCCAGAATTCGTGCGGTTCCATCGTCAGACCCGTTCGAGGATCTCGAGGATCGGTGACTCCAGCAGTGTGCCGGTCGTCACGTCCGCAATCCCTCGGTCGGTCTGGTGCGGGCCGGCATTGCAGGCAAGCGTCGCACCGAAACAGGCCTTGAAGATGAGAAGCGGCGGCTGCCATGCGACGACGCGATCCATCGCGGCACGGATGTTTTCGAAGCCTTCCGCCACCTCCACCATCGGCGCGTCCGAGACAAGACCGGACAAGGGCAGCGGCAGGAGCGCTTCAACCTTGCCTCCGGTCGCCACCGCCATGCCGCCGCCACACTCGATCACCGCATTGGCAGCAGTTGCCATGTCGGCCGGATCGGCACCGAAGACGGTAAGGTTGTGGCTGTCATGAGCAAGTGTCGTGGCAAACGCGCCCTTCCACTCTCCCCAGCCTGTCAGGAACCCAAGACGGGTGCGGCTGTCGGCGCGGCCGTGGCGGTGGGTCACCGCGATCAGCGTTGTCCCCTCCGGGGGTACCACATAGCCGTCAACGACATCCGCAACCGTCTGCCCCCAGGTGGTGAAGCGTGGGCGGTCGATCGTCGCGATCTTGACCTTCCTGCCCTCGGCTTGAAGTTGGAAGTCACTTTTGCTGAGCGGTCCAAGCCTGACCGACTGCCGCAGTGGAGACGCATCGGCCGGCACAAGATCGACAGCCATCCTTCCATTGCGGGCAACGGTCGTGCCGCTGGCGAGCACCTGGAGGGGCCGAAAGTCCTCAAGATCCTCGAAGATCACGATATCGGCTCTTCGTCCTGCGGCGATAAGGCCGAGATCGGCACGGCCGATCCGCACAGAAGCGTTCAGGGTTGCTGCCTGCAGGGCCCATTCCGGTTTCAGTCCGTAACGGACGAGCCTGCGGACCACATCGTCGAGCCCACCTGCCTTCACAAGGTCGTCCGGGAAGACGTCGTCGGTGCAGAGCGTCAGTGTCTGGGGCAGGTTGCCGAGCCTGTTGAGGGCGACGACGAATTCCGGCAGCAGGTGATCATGAGATCCTCGCAGCTCGATCGTGAGACCTGCGCGCAGCTTGGCGATGAGATCGTCGCCCGACACCAGCTCGTGATCGGATGTGACGCCCGCGGTCATGAAAGCGGCCAGTTCGGGACCCGCAAGCCCGCGTGCATGGCCGCACACGAGTTTCTCGGACGTCAGCGCAGTCTGCACGATAGCACTGATGCGCGGTTCCCGCTCGATGACGCCGCGCATGTTCATCACTTCCGCAAGACCGGCGATCTTCGGCCAGAACAGCATCTCCTCGATCGCGCTCACGTCGAAGTCCGCCCCGGCCACTTCGTAACCGGGGGCCGATGGCACCGACGAAGGTGCCAGTACGACAGCCCGCAACGGCAGGACCTTCACCGCCTCGAGAGCCCAGGCCACCCCTTCGATGCCATGGACATTGCCAAACTCGTGTGGATCCCAGACCACCGTGGTCACCCCGCGAGGCAGGACTGCGCCCGCATACGTGGCGGGAGTGACCATCGAGCTTTCGATGTGCATGTGGGTGTCGATCAGGCCGGGCGAAACAAAGGCACCGGAAGCATTGATGACTTCGGCGGCATCCGTACGGCTGCTCGGCTCATGGACGCTGACGATCACCGGGCCGACGATGCCGATATCGGCAGGACGCAGTTCGCCAGTCGCCACATCGACCAGCGTCCCTCCCGTTATGAGGATGTCAAACGGGCCCTGGCCACGCGCTGCGGCAACGGCCCGGTCACGCAAGCCGGGTTCCGTGAATTCCTGTACGGTTGCTATAATGCTTTTCACCAGCTTGCCTCCGCACGTAAAGTCTCAAGAATGATGGTCTTTGCCTGTTCGCAGGCAATGTCAGCGCCATAGGTGGCGTTGAATTCGCCGCTGCCCCTGCCTGCTCGCGTCTCGACGACGGTGCGGCCCCGAGTGAGCGCGCCGGCAAGTTCTACGTCCAGGCGCGCTTCCCGCCAGGCGACATGCCCGGGATGAACAAAAGCGACCGCAGCAACGGCATCGTAGAGTGACATTGCCGGCCGGCCGCGACTTGTCGCAATGCTTACGAAGCCGGCAAGCAGGTCGGCGACCAGGCAAGCGTTGCGACCGCCCGATTGGCGTATCGGTTCGACGTCCTCCGGGCTGCAGACAACGTTGCGGCAGAGATCGAGATCGACCATTTGCAGCGGGATCTCGTGTGCAAGGACGATGGCAAGCGCTTCGGGATCGGCGAAGGCATTGAATTCCGCCGACGCCGTGTGGTTTCCGGCCGTGACCCCGCCGCCCATCCAGGTGAGACTGGTGATCTTTGCTGCCAGATCCGGCCGCGCAAGCGCCACCGCTGCGATGTTGGTAAGAGGTCCGAGCGCCATCACGCGCCGTTCGCCTGCCTCCCGCTCTAGCCACGTGCAAAGCGCCTCGAACGCATCCTGATGAACCGCGTCTGGCGCCTCCGGCAGGTGGAGGCCCGCGGTCGGCATTCCGGTGTGGCCGAGAATATTGGTTGCGGTCTCCAATCGTCCGAGTACGGGGGCTGCCCGGCCCGCGTAAATGGGGAAGGGCCAGACGAAGGCCGCCGCCGCACCGTTTGCATTGCGGCGGACCTGTTCAAGAGGAGCATTGCCGAAGACCAGGGAGACACCGTCGATCACCAGCCCGGCATGCGCCGCGACCATGATCGCGACCACGTCATCGAAGCCCATATCGGTGTCGATCCAGATCCCCATCGCTAGACGAACCTCGAAAGCGGCGCGGCTCTGCCCACTGGAAGATCGAAGGAAAGGTCGGCGCCCAGCGGATGCGCTGTTTGGCTTGCATCCACCTCGGCCTTGATTGGCCCAAGCAGGGTATCGAGCAGATACTGGCGGGTGTCGCCGGCAAAAGAAGTGCCGCGCACCGTCCCGCGGAACGGACCTTCCCCGAGTGTCACCATACGCGGGCGCCAGGCCAGGCCTGCCGCTGACGGCGCATGGCTGGAAAGATCGATGAGCCCGTTGCCCGTCCGGAGCTTGCCGCCTTCAAGCGGAAAGATGTTCTCGAAACCGACGAAATCGGCAACGAAGGAAGACTGCGGCCGGTTGTAGATTTCTTCCGGCGTGCCGATCTGTTCGATCGCACCGCCTTTCATCACGACGATGCGGTCGGCAAGCGCCAGCGCCTCCGCCTGGTCGTGCGTGACGAAGATCATCGTGACGCCCGTCTGCTTCTGGACCCGCTGCAGTTCCGTGCGCATATCGAGGCGCAGACGCGCGTCTAGATTGGAGAGTGGCTCGTCGAGCAGCAGCACCTTCGGTTCCATGACCATGGAGCGGGCGAGCGCCACGCGTTGCTGCTGACCGCCGGAAAGCTCCGCCGGCTTACGGTTGGCGAACGTCGACAACCCGACGGATTTCAAGCCGGACTGCACCCTTTCATCCAGTTCGCTCCCCCGCATGCCTTTCAACTTCAAGCCGAAGGCGACGTTCTCGTAGACGGAAAGGTGCGGGAAAAGCGCGTAGGACTGGAAGACCAGCCCGACGGCGCGCTTGTTGGCCGATACATGGGTGATATCGGCGCCATCCAATTGCACCAGGCCGGATTTGACGGGAAGCAGCCCCGCGATCGCCCGCATCGTGGTTGTCTTGCCGCAACCCGAGGGCCCCAGCAGCGCGATCAGTTCGCCCTTGCGGATATCGAGATCGAGATCAGCGACGGCGACAGCGTCGCCATAGGCGAGCGTCAGCTTTTCGACGGTAAGATAGTGCTCATCAGACATAGCGGGAGAATCCGAGAAAACGTTCGGCGGCAAATACGATGCCGATGGAAAGGAAGGCGAGCAGCGACGACAGTGCCGCGACCGACGGGTCAAAGACGATCTCCATATAGGCGATCATGTCGATCGGAAGGGTGCGCACGCCGGGCCCGGAGAGAAACAGCGACACCGGCACCTGGTTGAAACTGGTCACGAAACCGAGAATGAAGGCCGACAGGATGCCGCCGCGGATATTCGGCATCACCACCCGGAAGAAGGCGCCAAGACGTGATGACCCGAGCAGCACAGCCGCCTCTTCGATATCGGAGCGAAGGTTGTCGAGGCTCGCCGACACCACACGGACGGCATAGGGCAGCACCAACGCCGTATGAGCGAGGAAGAGCGCAAGGGTAATGCCGACCCCGAACGGCACGACCAGATAGCGCAGCAGCGACAGGCCGACGATGATGCCTGGCACGATGATCGGGGCGGAAACGATCGTGCGGACGATTTCGGCGCCCGGCAGCCTGTATCGGGACAGCGCGTAGGAAGCGGGGATGCCGAGCACCAGTGCGGCGACCGTGCCGCCGATCGCGAGAAACATCGACACGCCGAACGACGCGCGGAAGCTCTCCACCGTAAAGACCTTGGCGATCCAGCGCAGCGAAAAGCCCTGTGGCGGAAAGGACAGCGTCTCGCCCGCCGAAAAGGACGCGGCAACGATGATCAGGAAAGGGCCGATCAGGAAGCCAAGAACGAGGAAAAGCGTCAACGGAATGAAGAGGCTGCGGGCGTTCATGCCGTGGCCCTCTGCTTGTTCCTTGCGGTGGCAACCCGCTTGAGGAGAATGTTGGCGGCGAAACTCATGACGATCAGGATAAAGGCAATGACGCTTGCCGAAACGAAATTGTTGGAGACAGATACCTGCTGATAGAGAAGCGTCTCCAGCATCAGCACCTTCGAGCCGCCGAGGATGGCGGGCGTTATATAGGCTGTCAGGGATCCCGTGAAAACGAGGGTGCCGCCGATGACGAGCCCCTCCCTCGTGAGCGGCAGGACTACCTTCCAGAACACCTGGAACCAGTTGGCCCCCAGCACTCTGGCCGCGGGGATTGCGTCCCTCGGCATGTTCTCCAGAGCAGAGATCAGCGAGATGATCATCAACGGCAGGAAGAGTTGCAAAAGGCCGATGAAGATTGCCGTCTCCGAAAACAGGATGCGCAACGGCGCCTCGGTAATCCCCAGAAACTGGAACGCTTCGTTGACCAGGCCGGTGCGGCCAAGGATGACGATCCAGGCATAGGTGCGGGCAACCGGTGAGATCATCAGCGGCAGCACGACAAGACCTGTCAACCTGCCTTTCATGCCCGGCTCCAGACTGACGATCGCAAAAGCGGCCGCATAACCGATCACCGCCGCCGCAATCGTGACCAAGGCACCGAGCTTCAGGGTGCGAAGGAAGACGGTCTGATTGAGCGGGTTCGAGAAGAACTCGATATAGGCCTCAGCCGTCCAGCCGCCGGCCGGGTTGCGTAACCCGTCGGACAACAGGATCACCACGGGCACGAGGAAGACCGCCGCGGCGAAGAGCGCCGCAGGCAGCGCAAGTGCAAGCGCTTCGGCCCTGTTTTGAAACATCTGTTTGTCGTCTCCAGTATTGTCGGCGATGCCTTGAGGCGGCAGCGGCCCCACGTCCACCGGGCTAGGCCTGCCCCCTTTGGGCGGGCCGCCTCATAGCGACCCTGCCACACGAGAGGAGGCGCAGGGCGAGAGCCTTAATCCACCCGTCGCTTACTGCCCCACCGTCTCGTTCCAGGTCTTGATCCAGCCGGCCCGGTTGTCGAGGGCAACTGCAGACGGGATCAGCTTGAGGTTTTTGGCCGTTTCTTCCCCATAGGTCAGATTGTTGGCGACCTCGTCAGAAAGTTTCACCTCCCGGTTGGAAGGGCTGTCGACAAATTTCTCGGCCAGCTTCGTCTGAACCTCAGTAGAGAGCCAGAAGTCCATGAACTGCAGCGCAAGATCACGATTCTTGGAGCCCTTCGTGACCACCATGACGTTCATGCCGCCGGTCTGGCCTTCCTTTGGCGTCGCCCAGGCAATCGGCATATCCATTTTCGTGAACGGAGCCCAGGTAAAGCGGCCGATCGGCGCAGCCCAGATTTCTTCCTGCTGCATCAACTGCACCAGTTGCGACGATTTCTCGTAGAAGGTGACAATCTCGTCCTTCTTTTCTCCGATCGCCTGGATCGGTGCTGCCAGGTCCGGCGTATCCTTGCCGAGCGCCTGCCCAAGCATGTAGACGGCCGGAGGACCTTGATTGGTTGTCACATTCGGCCAGGCGATGTGGCCCGCATATTCAGGCTTCAGCAGATCAGCCCAGGATTCGATCTTCATCTTGTCGGATCGGTAGGCAATCGAAGTCGCATAGAACGTATAACCGACGCTCATGCCATCACCGTTCGGGTCCTTGGCGATGTCATAGAGCTTGTCGAAATTGGACAGCTTGGAGGTATCGATCTTGTCGATCAGCCCGGCGCGTGAGGCCGCCAGGGCATCGGCCATCGCTACAACGGCCATGTCGACCACCGGATTTGCCTTGTTGGCTTCCATCTTGGCGATACGCTCGACGCTGTTGCCCGTCTCCACGACCAGCTTGCAGCCGCAGATCTCCTCGAAAGGCTTGTAGACGATTTCCTTGTACTCATCCTGCGAGAGCGCATAGACGGAGATCGTCAGCGTTCTCTCCTGGGCATGAGCGGCTCCGAGGGTGAGCATCAGGGCAGCCCCGGATGCAAGAAGGACGTTTTTCATGGGCGTGTTTTCTCCAGCGGACGGTTCTTTGTCATTGAGCACGCGCACGCGGCGTGCCCGTGCTTTGGCGCACGATCAGTTGCATCGGCACCCGGTCGGTCTCAGCCATCACCTTGCCGGCGACCAAGGTCTCGGCCTGTCCGGCCGGCTCGATCGCACGCACCAGTGCAGTGATAGCAAGATCGGCAATCTTTGCCATGTCCATGCGTAGCGTGGTGAGCGCTGGCGTGACGACGGAGGACCAGATAAGGTCGTCGAAGCCGGTTACGCTAGCCGCTTCGGGCACGTCCACGCCGGCACGTAGCAGTTCCATCAGGGTCCGCAAAGCCACGAGGTCGGAAACCGCGGCAAAGCCCGTGAACCCCTGACGTACCTTCTCAGCCAGGCCAAGGGGGCTCCCCTTGCCGGCGCTCGCCTCTATCTTTTCCGTCCAGAGCGTCTCGCACCGGATCGCCGTGCCGAGGCCCGCGCGCAATCCACCCAGCCGGTCATTCTGCACGTTCGAAGAGGGGTTGTTGCCGATCAGCAATACGGTACGGTGGCCGAGAGAGGCGAGATGCTGCCCCATCTGCTCGCCTCCGCCCCAGTGATCGGCCGACACTGTGTTTCCGGGTGTCGACGGAGTGTCTATCACGGCGACCGGGCAACCGATATCGGCGATGCGCGTGCCGCGACGGGGTACGACCACCATGCCATCCACGCCGCGCTCCAGAAGGCGATTGACGGCATCTGTCTGCTGCGTAACATCACCGCAGGCATCGGCAATCAGGACGCCGTAACCGGCATCCGCGGCGGCGCGCTCGATTGCCTGGGCTATCTGCGGAAACAGCGGATTGGCGATATCGGGCAGAACCAGGCCAATCACCCCCGTTCGACCCGTACGCAGTGCCCGGGCGGTGAGGCTTGGAACATAGCCGAGCTCTGCCGCTTTCGCCCTCACCCTTTCGACCAGTTCCGGCGACACCCGTCCCTTGCCGGAGAGCGCATTGGAAACCGTCGCCGCGGAAATACCGAGTGCCGCCGCGATAACGCTCATGTTTGTTCCGGTGCGGGGAAGAGGCATGATATCCCTGATTAAACGTTTAATCTGAATATGCTCGTTACACCGCCGTGTCGAGTCGTTTGTGCTCACGCTGACGCATCCCAGGCCGGCTGACAACAGCATGCGCGAAGCCTACGAAG
>JAEYTV010000475.1 GCA_023433855.1 Pseudomonadota bacterium
TCGTAGAACTCGAAAACGGCAACGACTTCTCCGGACCAGGGCTGGAGGACGGGATTGCCAGCTGTCTGCGCCCCTGCGGCTTCTTCATCGTCAGGCACTTCGAACTGCGCCACCATCTTTCCCGAGAAAGCGTCATGCAGCTCCCGGCTCGGTCCAAACTGTTTACCGATCAAGCTTTTATCGGTGGCATAGAGAACGGTGCCATCGCGGCGCCAGAGGCGGAAAGAGAGCACGCGCCCGCCAAGCGCCCCTTGTCCGAAGGTTTCATCGAGGATGCGGCTGGTGATATCGTCCAGAACGTCCGTCGTCGTAAGGTCAGGCAGAAGCGGGGCGATCACACTGTCGACATACATCGCTGTTGTTGCCGCGGAGTTGCGTATCACGGCGGCCTCGATCAGCATCGTCACCAAGGCGCCAACGATCAGTGCTACCGATACGGATACGACGCCGCCCGCCAACAGGAACTGCCGGGCCAATGACTGCCGGTTCCAGCGATCAATAATTCGCGACAATCCTGTAAGTCACCCCGTGTCGTCCCGTACCCGTGAATTATAGCGCAGCATCATGGCGTCAATGGCTACGAAGGAGCGGATGATGGAAGCGCTTAATGGGGATCTTCCTCACTTCGTCTGGTCAGCAGATTGTTGACGGTACGCCGTATGGACGGTCAGATGAGATGCCCTCGCACGCGGGTGAGCGCTCGGTGCCGAGTTCCGCGGCTTCGGGCTGACCTTTGATCTCACTGTCAGAATATGTCTGCCTGCCATCCTTCACCGGGCGTGCAGTCGTCGCGCAGGAAATCCACGAATGCTCGAACGGTCGGTGAGAGTTCCCGGCGGCTGGGAAACACCGTCCACACCTCAACGGGCGGCATTGACCACTCAGGCAGGACCCGAGTAAGCCGACCATTCTCGAGGTCCTCACGACAGAGATATCCTGAGATGATGCCAAGTCCTGCGTGGTGTTGAACGAGCCTGTGGATCGTCAGCGCATCGTTTACGGTGATCTTGGGCGTCAGGCGGACTTCGGCTATGTTGTCGCCGCGCTTCATGGTCCAGGTTCGGGCCCTACCGTCCCGACTGGGCATCTCGATGCAGTCATGATTTGCCAGATCCGAAGGCAAATGTGGCATGCCGCGCTCTTCCAAATAGGCTGGCGATGCACACAGGTATCGGGGCAAACTTCCGATCCGGCTGGCGATGAGGGACGAATCCACGATCGGGCCCATGCGAATCGCGACGTCTATGCGTTCCTGAACAAGTTCTGATTCCCGACTGGTGAGATCGAGAAAGACTTCGACAAGTGGATAACGACGCCTGAAGGCAGGCAGACACACGGAGAGCACGTTGATCCCGAAACCGATCCCGGCGCTGATGCACAAGAGCCCTCTGGGTTCGCCCGCGAGACGGGACACAAGGTCGATCGTTTCATCAGCTTTGGAAAGTAGCAGGCCGGAACGTTCGTGAAGCAGTCGTCCTGCCTCTGTCAACACGACGTCTCGCGTGGTCCTTTGAAGAAGTCGTATGCCGAGCGCCCCTTCCAGTCTCGTTACGCTCCGGCTGACTGTCGATTTCGGCATTGCGAGTGCTTTGGCCGCCTTCGAAAAGCTCGCCAGGGTCGCCACTCGCTCAAAGATGCGCAGGTCGTTCAGATCGATCATGGGGCAGGTGCCGCAGTTGAAGCCAATTGGGAACATTGGGTTTTTCCTCGCAACCGTCAACGAGCTCGACTGCCGATTATTCGAGGTGAGGCCGGGAGAAGCCTTCCGACGTTCTGCCCTGCCTGAAACCTACAATCCCCGACAGACAGCGGCCTGTGGTGGCCCATTTACGAGATCCCCGATGTTTGTTCCGCCTGCGGAACAGAGTTAACCGTTGCGGGAACGATCCAGCGGCCGCGATGCGCGTTGTGAGGTCCATAGCGAGCGGACACAGCGCAAGGCGCCCGGAGGAGGGCGAGCGCTTCATCTGAGGAGAGCGGAGCATGAAGACCGGCAGGATTATTGTCGTGACAGGTGCGGCGGGCGGCATGGGCAAGCTTTTTGCCAGCCGCTTCCTTGAGAACGGCGACACCGTCATCGCAAGCGACACGAGCGACGAAGCCCTCGATAAACTGCGGGCAGACCTTAAAAAAGAGCGGCTGCATGTGAGGCGGGCAGATGTCAGCGATGAAGCCGAGACACAAGCACTGGCAGACTTTGCGCGCGAGACGGGCGGCAGAGTCGATGTCTTGGTCAACGCCGCCGGTTGGTTCCCAATCCAATCGTTCGAAGACGTGACCGCCGATGATTTTCGCAAGGTGGTCGATATCAATCTTACCGGAACTTTCCTGATGATCAGGTCGATGTACCCGCTGATGAAGGGAAATGGCTGGGGTCGGATCATCAATATCGGCTCTGGATCCACCTTCCTTGGCGTTGCAACTCAAGTTCACTACGTCGCGGCGAAGGCTGGCGTCACCGGTCTCACACGAAGTGTCGCACGGGCGCTCGGGAAGGAGAAAATTACAGTCAACGTCGTCACGCCGGGCCTCACCGTCACGCCCACCGTGAAAAGAACTTTTCCCGCCGAGCTTCTCGAGGCTTCCGTGAGTGCAAGGGCGATCCAGCGCGAGGAGGTCGGCGAAGACCTGGTCGGTGCCGTGTTCTTCCTCGCCTCACCGGACGCGGATTTCATCTCCGGCCAGACCATCAATGTTGATGGCGGCGCTTTCATGATCTGACACGCGAATACATAGGAGAAGACCATGACCGATCTGTTTTCGCCACTTGCCATCGGCCCCCTCAACCTTCCCAACCGTATTTTCATGTCCGCAATGACGCGGACGCGCGCGACCGAAGACAATGTCCCGACGGCGCTGATGGCGGATTACTTCTCTCAGCGCGCAGCTGCGGGCCTGATCGTTACCGATTGCACCGCGGTCTCCGCTCAGGGCAAGGGTGTGATCCGAGGCCCCGGGATCTGGCGCCAGGATCAGATCGAAGGTTGGAAACGCGTCACCCGCGCTGTCCACGACGCCGGCGGCAGGATCTTCTGCCAGCTCTGGCATTGTGGTCGTGTTGCACATCCGGACATGCGCAATGGCGAACTGCCGGTTGCGCCGTCAGCCATTCCCGCAGAAGGCAACTTCTTCCTCGACAGCGGACGCGTCGACTTTCCGGTTCCCAGGCCGCTCGCGAAAGAGGAGATCCCGGAAATCTTGAGGGATTTCGCGCAAGCGGCACGCAACGCTCGGGAGGCCGGCTTCGACGGAGTCGAACTTCATGGCGCCAACGGTTACCTGCAGGACCAGTTTCTGCAGGACAAGGCCAACCGACGTACCGACGACTATGGCGGCTCGGCCGAGAACCGGGCGCGATTGATGATCGAGACCGCTCAGGCGATGATCGATGCTTGGGATGCAGCACATGTGGGCGTGCGGCTGGGCCCTTCCACCTCCCTTTATGGCATCGACGACAGCAACAAGCTGGAGACCTTCAGCACCGTGATCAAAGCACTGGATGCCTTGCGTCCGGCCTATATCTGTCTGCTGG
>JAEYTV010000503.1 GCA_023433855.1 Pseudomonadota bacterium
GGAGAGGTGCTGTGTGAAGGGGCGAAACAACTGGGCGTAGACTGCAGGGTCCTCGATGGGAGCGAACGCCCAAACCAGGGTGTCGGGATTTCGCCATCTGGAAGGATCCGCCGGCAGATCTGCCACCAGATCACCATCGGCATCGCAATAGGCTTCGTTAAGATCTGCTCGCTGATGACATGGTGGTTCAGTGGCGGCGAATGCACCGACCGTAGCTGTAGAGGCCAGCACTATCGAGGCCGCCAAAGCATGATAGCGTCTCATTTCTCCTCCCGAAGGAATAAACAGTCTCGCGTTCGGCAGAACGCTTGCTGTAAGGTAAGAGTATCTACGGTTTCCCTGTCAGAGTCCTGTCAGCCAAATGCGCATCTTGATAATCGAAGATTCAGTCGACATCGCCGAGGCCATTGAGGCGAAGCTTTCGCGATCCGGCCATCATGTCACGCTGGCCCCGGATGGTGTGACGGGAGAGGAGCTTGCACTTTCCGGCGCCTTCGATGTCGTGGTTCTTGATATCAATCTGCCCGGTCGAAGTGGTTTTGAGGTCATGGCCCATATGCGGGATGGCGAATCGCCGACCCCCGTTCTTGTCATCACGGCCCGCAATCAGCTCGATGACAAGATCAGTCTCCTCGACCTTGGCGCCGACGACTACATCGTCAAGCCGTTCGACCTTGGCGAACTGGAGGCGCGGCTGAGAGCAGTCACCCGTCGGCACCAGGGGCTTTCCCAATCTGTGGTCAGAGTTGGTCCCCTTGAAGTTGACCTGACTGTCCGCGCCGCACGCCTCGGCCTCGAACCTCTGGAACTGGGGAAGCGGGAGTTCGAGGTGCTGGAGGCTCTGGCCGCGCAGTCCGGAAATACGGTCAGCAAAGAGCGGCTTTACCTGAAGCTTTTTGGACATGAGGATATCGGAACACCGAATGCACTGGAGCTGCTGGTGTCCAGGATACGTAAGAAGCTGGAAGGCGGTGATGTTGAGATCGTCACGCATCGCGGGTCTGGTTACATGCTACGGGCCAGGGTAGACGCGGTGAACTAGTGGCCCGAATGTCCATT
Source organism: Pseudomonadota bacterium (assembly GCA_023433855.1). Taxonomy (GTDB): domain Bacteria; phylum Pseudomonadota; class Alphaproteobacteria; order Rhizobiales; family Rhizobiaceae; genus Neorhizobium. Next base: position 1,060 of record JAEYTV010000503.1, read on the forward strand.
GAGCGGCGGCTTCTGATTACCACCGCCTGTCTATTTCTCGTGATAGGGACCGTGCTCGCTTTGACGGTCGGCGCCTACGCCAGGCGCGCCGCCGACGAGGCTTTCGACCGCGTGCTGACCGCGTCCGTCTTTTCCATTGCCGATACGGTTGGCATCGAAGACGGAGCTGTCACCGTTGACATTCCCTATTCAGCGTTCGCCATTCTCGGCACTTCCCGTCTCAACCGCGTCTTTTACAAGGTGACGGCGCCTAACGGAAGTTTGGTTACGGGCTCGCCTGTTCTTGGTTTGGATCTGCCGCACGAGCAAGATCGGGCGTTGCAGCTCTATGATGCGGTGTATCGGGGTGATCCGGTGCGTGTTGCCGCCGTGCAGCGGTTCCACGCCGCCGACACGGCAGCGGGAACCGGTGGCTGGATCGGCATCATGGTCGCCGAGACCCGCGAGGCGCGAGAGGAACTCGCGCGCCAGTTGACGATCAATGGCATGTTGCCAGCGGCTGCCATTGCTCTCATTGCCGGGGGGCTCATCCTCGCGGCCGTGCGCTCGGCATTTTCCCCACTGCGCCTCATCGAGGGTGATCTGCGAGCGCGTCGCCCCTCGGAACTCAGTCCCATCGATCGGGACGTGCCGATCGAGATTTCGGCTCTTGTCTCCGCCCTTAACGAGTTTATGGATCGGCTGGGCTCGGTTCTTGATGGTGTAAAACGGGTGACTGCCGACGCCGCCCATCAGTTGCGAACGCCTTTAGCGGCGATACAGGCGCAGGCAGAGGTAGGCCTTGAGGAGGCTGAAGATCCGCGGGTTAAGCGGCGGCTTGTTCGGATCCATGAGAATGCGCGCAGCGCGGGTCTACTGGCAAACATGCTGCTCTCCGATGCCACGACCATTCACCGCCTTGAAACGCAGGTGCGCGAGCTCGTCGATCTCTGTTGCTCGACCGAGGATGCCTTGCAGATGCTGCGTGCCGAAAGCGCCTACGGCTCGCTCATGCGATCTGTAACGCTCGACGTGGTCGAGCGTCCGCTGATGGTGAAAGCGGAGCCGATCGCCTTGCGGGAAATGGTCCGCAACATTGTCGAGAATGCCTTCATCCACGCCCCGGGAGAGGTCGGCATACGCCTTTACGGAGGAATGGGGGTGGTTGTTTTGCAGGTGATGGACAGGGGACCTGGAATACCCGACAGCGCGAAAGATCTGGTATTCCAACGCTTTGCTCGCACGGATATTCGCCGCCCCGGAACCGGCCTTGGACTGGCGATCGCCAAGGATGTGGCTGTCGCTTTCGGTGGGTCAATCCGGATCATTGACCGCGACGGCGGGGGAGCGGTGATCGAGGTGAAGCTGCCAATGGCTGCAAGGGATGATAACACATGACTTTGTTGCGCGGCAGCGTTCTCTGCCTGTTGCTGCTGGCCGTTGGGCCAGCGCTTGCACAGGAGCGGCCGATCAGGATTGCAGGCGTCGCTACACAGGAGCGAATGGCGCCGTTGCTGCGGTTGCTAGGGGCACAATTGCCGCGGGCAACGCTGTCCTATGACTGGCTTTCTTCCGCTCAGATTGCAGCCGCCTCGAGGAGGAGCGAGGATGTGCCATTCGACCTTGCCCTGCTGGCCTCGCCCGATATTGCCGTATCGGTCGCCAACGAAGGATATGCCCTGCAAGATGAAGCCGCAGGGGCGCTGGCAATGGCGCAATGGCGCAATGAGGTCTTTGGGATCTGGTCGGATCCGGCGGTAATGGCCCTTCGCCGAGCTGCGTTTCCTGATCGGATGCCACGAACGCGGATCGCGCTCGTGCGTGCCTTGGAGCAAGGGGCTGACCGCTTCGATCGTCGTGTCGGCATCATCAATATTGGCATCGATGATGTCAGCTACCTGCTGGCATCGCAGGATTCTCTTCGCTCCACGTTGTACTGGCGTCTGATGCGTGCTTTCGGTGCCGCGAAAGCGCGCATCTACGATACGGTGGATGATCTTCTCGATGCGCTGCAAGCAGGTGAGTTGGACATCGTCTACAATCTGCCGCTATCCGAGCTACTCGTCGCAGGCGTCCTGCCCGAAGGCATTGAGATTGTTGTACCTCAGGACTACGTG
>JAEYTV010000645.1 GCA_023433855.1 Pseudomonadota bacterium
CTGCTGGCCTGGCCATTCACAGGGATGCTCTCGAGGCTGACCGCGCGGCTGGTTCCCGACGACCCGGAGACCGACAGCGGCCCCCGCTTCCTCGATCCGGGGGCACTCGCCAATCCGGTCATGGCGCTCGCCAACGCGACACGGGAAGTGTTGAGCGTCGGCGATGCGATCGAGCGCATGTTGATCCGGGCCGAAAAGGCGTTCAAGCAGCATGACCTTGCGCCGCTGAAGGAGATCGGCGCCCTCGAAAAGAGAGTGGACCGCCTGCAGCAGGACGTGAAGATCTATCTCTCGAAGCTCAGCCGTGAGGCCCTCGATGAGGAGACGGCGCGCCGGTCCGCCGCGATTGTCGACTATGCGATCAACCTGGAACATATCGGCGACATCATCGAAAAGGGCATCTGTGAACAGGTCGGCAAGAAGGTCTCAAACGGCCTGATGTTCTCTACTGACGGATACGAGGAGCTGAAGGGGCTGTTCGATCTGACGATCAACAACTTGCGTACAGCACAGACGGTTTTCGTGACCGGCGATTTTGATCTTGCGCGCCAACTGATGGAGATCAAGGTCGATGTCCGAAACCTGGAAAAGCGGTCGGCTGAACGCCATCTGGAGCGGCTGCGCGACGGCCGGCCGGAAAGTGTGCGGACGAGTTCGCTGCATCTCGACATGCTGCGCGACCTAAAGCGGATCAATGCCCACATCATTTCGGTCGCGCATCCGATCCTGGACGACGGGGGTGTGCTGATCGAAAGCCGCCTCCGGCGCGCCGAACCGGGCGCCTGACCACGGGCGGTTTGGTCATCCCGCCCAAGAAGGAAAACCAACGGCAAAAGAGAAGGAAGAGCCTAGTCCGCAGTTGGAAGACGGCGCATGGTGAATTCGATGCGGTCGCCATCCAGTTGACGCCAGCTTTCCACTTCGGTCCAGTAGGCCGCCTTGGGAAACTCGTCGAACCACTCACGGGCCTTCTGCCGGGCTCCCTCGCGCGAAAGCAGAAAGGTCTCTCGAACGAACATTCCCGGACGTTGGCCGGCCTTCTCCTGCCTGTGTCTCTCGATCCGCCGCTTGAGGCCATCGAGCGGCGGAGGTGTGAACTTCGCCATGAAAGCCCCTGATCCGCACCTTTCAGGAAATTATGATAATGTTTAAGGACAGGTTTTGCGAGTCTCATTTTGATGAGCGGCAACCACGGATGTTCGTTGACGTCGCCGCGGGCGTCAGCCGAAGCGATCGACGAAAGCGCCAGGACATGGCGGAAGGGTTCAGAGATGGAAAGACCGGCGTTACCCAAGGAATTGCCCGAGGATCTCGAGGCAAAGAAGGCCACCGCCAAGGCTTGGTTCGAAAGCCTGCGGGATACGATCTGCGCGTCGTTCGAAGCCCTTGAGGACGACCTGACCGGACCGCTGTCCGATCAGCAGCCCGGTCGCTTCGTGGCAAAGGACTGGCTGCGGGAGGGCGGGGCCGGTGGTGGTGGCCGGATGTCGATGATGGAAGGGCGGGTCTTCGAAAAGGTCGGCGTTCATACATCGACCGTTCACGGTGAATTCTCTCCCGACTTCCGCAGCCAAATTCCCGGAGCGGAAGAGGACCCGACATTCTGGGCCTCCGGCATCTCGCTGATCGCCCATCCGGTAAACCCCAACGTTCCGGCTGTTCACATGAACACCCGCATGGTCGTGACCTCCAGCCAATGGTTCGGGGGCGGCGCGGATCTTACGCCTGTACTCGACCGCCGCCGCAGTCAGGCGGATCCCGACACCGCCCTCTTTCACCGAGCGATGGAGATCGCATGCAATCGTCATGCGGCGGTTGCCGATTACGCGCGCTACAAGGCCTGGTGCGACGACTACTTCTTCCTCAAGCACCGCAACGAAGCTCGCGGCGTTGGTGGGATCTTCTTTGACTGGCTGCATTCGCAGCAGGAACAGGGCGGCTGGGACGCGGATTTCGCCTTCGTCCAGGATGTCGGCCGGGCGTTCAATCTCGTTTATCCCAAAATCGTCCGGAGCAACTTCAACCAGGCGTGGACGGAGCAGGACCGTGACGAACAACTCGTCCGGCGCGGACGTTATGTCGAATTCAACTTGCTCTACGACCGCGGAACCATCTTCGGCCTGAAGACGGGTGGCAATGTGGAGTCGATTCTATCGTCTCTGCCCCCGGTCGTAAGATGGCCCTGAATAACGGTAGGGCTCCCTTGCCTAAACGATTAAGCAGTCGGGCGGCACGCAAATTAGCGTGATCTTAACAAATGACATAGGTGACTAAGCCTTTTGGGTGTTAGCTTCCTCTTTGTTGCAACGGAGGAGGCTGATGATGACGACGTCGAACAGCAAGCCGGTATGGGATCTACGCCGTACGAATGATCCTGACAGCCCTCGTAGCAATTCAGAGACCGTTGAGCGCATGGCGTGGGAAATGCGGGCTCGAAGCGGTGGCGAACTCCCTTACTCCTTCTGTGTAGAGCAGGTGAAACGCCAGCTGGCAGGCAAGGCCGCTCCCTATGATGAACCGGTCTTCGGCAAGCCGCCAATGATGCCGGCCTCCGTCTTCCATGCCTGGGCATTGCGCGACTAGGGCCGGGAACGACCGGATCAAACGGTCGTTGGCAGCAGCAGGAGCGAAGATCGAGGAGGCTCGTTTGCCTTGCCCCCTCGTCCATGAACAGGAGGAATAGTGATGCGACTGTTCGAGTGCGGCACTTTGGTGCCGGGGTGCCAGTGGCATACCCGCGCCGACCAGGATGCTGAAGTGGTCCGTCGGGCTGTGGAGCACCTCAGGACCGCTCACGGAGAAGAGATCATCCGGGAGAACATGGTCGAGAACATCAAGGCGCGTATCCGCAACGGAGGCGACGCCGAAGCCGCCTGAACCAACGATCAGTCAGGCTGAGCCACGCACGAGTTCACTGAGCCGGGAGCTTAGGGCTGCCCGGTCAGGGACGAAGTTGCGATCGATCCAGAACTCCTCCAGCAGGTGCAGGATCTCCCCGACCTTCTTGCCCGGTGGCACTCCCGCAGCCACGATGTCGCCGCCGCCGATCGGGAACGTCGGCCTCTGGTAGGCCGCTGCCTGCTGCAGAAGCGTCGAAAACCGGATGGACCTTTTCATGCCGGCCACGTCGTTCTCCCCGCCGCCACGGGAAGCAGAAAGGCTGAGCTTCAGCCGCGTGATGGCACCCTCCTTCCCGTAACGGTAGAGAAAACGCCGGAAGGCGATATCGGCGATATCTTCGGACACTGCCGGGAAGTTCGCCCAGGCCTGCAGCCGCGCAGCCTCCGCGTTGGAGAGGCGCAGCCGTTTCGCCAAGGCTTCAAGGCGCCCGCCATCGGGCGGCACGATAGCGGCAAGCCTCAGCATCGGGTCGGGCGCCCATCCGAACAGCCGCTCTGCAGAGACTAGGTCGTGGATCGCATCGATCCCCCACTTCTCGCTCTCCGGCAGGACTGCGGTGAGAACGCCGGCCTGACGCATCCAGAGGAGCGCCCGCGAGGGGTCGGGCGAGGCGAGCAGCTTCTTGACCTCCGACCAGATGCGTTCCGCCGAAAGCGTCGAGAGCTTGTCCTTGGCCCGGGCGCAGGCGCGCAGGCCGTCCGCGTCGGGCCGACCGGAGCCGTAATAGGCGAAAAAGCGGAAGAAACGGAGAATTCGGAGGTAATCCTCCGCGATACGTTGCGAGGCGTCGCCGATGAACCGGACGGTCCGCGTCTTGATATCCGGAAGCCCATCGACGAGATCGATCACCGTTCCGTCGACGGCAGCGTAGAGCGCGTTGATGGTGAGATCCCGACGTTCGGCATCCTGTTGCCAGTCGCTGCCGAACGCCACCTTTGCATGCCGCCCGTCCGTCTCCACGTCACGCCGCAGCGTCGTCACCTCGAAGGCGTTGTGCTTCGTCACCAGCGTCACGGTGCCATGCTCGATGCCGGTTGGGACAGCCTTGATGCCGGCTTTCACGGCCCTTTCGATCACGTCCTCCGGCCGCAGCGTGGTGGCGATATCCACGTCGGCGACAGGCAGCCCCATGAGCGCGTTGCGCACTGCCCCGCCCGCGACGCGTGCTTCGCCTCCCTCCGCGTTCAGAAGCGTTAGCAGGTGCTTCAATTCCCTGTCCTGGAACCAGGCCTCGTCCGCGAGGGAAGTCATGCATATAGCCTTTCATACAGGGTTCGCAGAATACCGGCGGTTATCCCCCAGATGTTGCGGTCACCATAGGGCATCAGGTAGAAATGCCGTTCTGTCCCGTTCCATACCCGGCTTCCCCTTTGATGGTTGGCCTCGTCCATGAGGAAGGAAAGCGGCACCTGGAAAGCTTCGTCCACCTCGGCGGGATTGAGCGTCAGCTGGAAGCCGGGCCTGACCACCGACAGGACCGGGGTGATGCGAAATCCCGTGGCCGAATGATATGTCGGCAACCGCGACAGGGTCTCCACGAACGACGGTGGAAGACCGATCTCCTCCTCTGCCTCGCGCAGGGCCGCCTGCTCGGGGGAAACATCGTCCGGGTCGATGGCCCCGCCCGGAAAGGCGATCTGGCCGGAATGCTTGCGCAAAGTGGAGGCCCGTTGCGTCAGGATGACGGTTGCCTCGTCGCCATGATCGACGACCGGCACCAGCACGGCAGCGTCCTTCAGCTTCAGGCCGGCTGCGATGTTGACCAGTGTCGGATTGAGAAGATGGTCGCCGTGGTCCCGCCAGGCATGATCGATCGGCCCGCCGTTCTGATTGAGCGCCCTGCGCCGAAAATCGGCGGCCGAAAAACGTGGATGGACACTCATCGGATGAGCGCGTCCAGTTCCGATTCCGGCATCATCGGAAAGACCTCCCCGCCCGACCGCACGGAAAACATAGGCTCACCGTTGATAACGACAGACTGCCCGAGCTCAACGAGTTCGTACATGACGGCGCGCGATACCAGCGCTTCGAGCCTTCCGCGGATGAGGATATAGGGTTTCAGTTCACGGTTGTCGCCGGCGATCTCGAAGCGCAGCGGATGGTCCCGCCCCGCTTCGACAACGTCACCGACATTTGTACGGAACGTGAGCACGGGGTGTTCGGCACTGCCGGTCACCTGCATCTCAACGGCAAGGAAAGGAGCATCGACGACTCTGATGCCGACCTTCTCGACAGGCGTGACCAGATAGGTCCGTCCGTCTTCATCCTTTCTGAGGACTGTCGAGAAAAGACGCACGAGCGGGGCACGGCCGATCGGCGTACCCATATAGAACCACGTGCCGTCGGCACGGATTTCCATGTCGATATCTCCGCAGAAGGGAGGGTTCCATTGCTCGACCGGAGGCGGGCCCCGCTTGCCAGGCCCCGCCTGGTCCGACGCCCGTGAAATCAGGGCGCCCAGCCCTGCCGCATCCGAAGCGGAATTTATCGTCTGCGCTGCCATTTTTCAGTCCCGGTTCATCCGTAATCAATCACGGCCGCAATAGTTTCTCACGAGATAGTCATTCGGCACGTGCTTGTCAGCTATATTTGGGGGAATAAGTTTGATGGAATGGGGAGCCCCCGCTGCACGGCAGCGATTCGCGGTCGAACGGAAATCCCCGTGATGCAGGGCGCTTCTGGATATTGGAGAACGATATGGGCATGATGAATTCCACCGAAACCGTTCTCGATGAAAAGACGATCATCGCCGCGGCCGAGCGGGCCCTCTCGGATATTGCGGCGGTGCGGACCGAGGTCGCCAAGGTGATTTTCGGACAGGAGGAGGTCGTCGAGAATACGATGCTCGCCGTCCTGTCCGGCGGACATGCCCTGCTCGTCGGGGTTCCGGGTTTGGCCAAAACGAAGCTCGTATCCACCCTCGGCTCGGTACTCGGTCTTGACTCCAATCGCATCCAGTTCACGCCCGACCTGATGCCGTCCGACATCCTCGGCTCCGAGGTCATGGATACCGACGACGCAGGCCGCCGTTCGTTCCGTTTCGTCAAAGGCCCCGTCTTTGCACAACTCCTGATGGCCGACGAGATCAACCGGGCCTCGCCACGCACCCAGTCGGCACTTCTGCAATCCATGCAGGAATATCACATCACCGTCGCTGGCCAGCGCTACGATCTCCCCGCTCCCTTCCATGTGCTCGCGACGCAGAACCCGCTTGAGCAGGAGGGCACCTATCCGCTTCCCGAAGCGCAGCTCGATCGTTTCCTGCTACAGGTGGACGTGCTCTATCCGGAGCTCTCCGCCGAAAGGCAGATCCTGCTTGAAACCACCGGCCTTTCGGAAAACAAGCCGCGCGGCATCATCGATGCCTCCCGGCTGCAGGAGATCCAGACCCTCATCCGCCAGATGCCGGTGAGCGACAAGGTTGTCGATGCCATCCTTTCGCTGGTTCGCTCTGCGCGGCCAGGGCACGGGAACGCCACCACCGACAAGAACGTTGCCTGGGGGCCCGGCCCGCGTGCCGGACAGTCGTTGATGCTCACGGCACGAGCGCGCGCTCTCTATGAAGGGCGCCTCGCGCCGTCACTGGATGACGTCTACGCCTTGGCTGAACCGGTGCTGCAGCACCGCATGGCGCTTACGTTTGCAGCACGCGCCGAGGGCATGTCGGTGCGCGACGTGATCGCCAGCCTGGTGAAACAGGCAGACGGTTAGATCGTCCGGCTTGAAAGGACAAAGCGTGGCATCCGTAGGCCAGATCGTAGACCAGACACCAGGCGGCGAAGTTCTGTCTCGCGCTCAGGCGCGCGCCGCACTGGTGCCCGACTGCATGGTAGAGGCAAAGCGTATCGCCAACACAGTGATCGCCGGGTGGCACGGACGCCGCAAACGCGGTGTGGGCGAAAACTTCTGGCAGTTCCGCCCCTATGCCGCAGGTGAAAGCCTGTCGCGCATCGATTGGCGGCGGTCCGCACGCGACGATCATACCTACGTTCGCGACCGCGAATGGGAGGCGGCCCACACCGTCTGGCTTTGGGCCGACATGTCGCCGTCGATGATGTACAAGTCGACCTTCGGCCAGGTCTCGAAGGAAAGCCGGGCACTGGTTATGATGCTGGCGCTTGCCGAAATCCTCGCGCGTTCAGGTGAGCGCATCGGCTGCCCCGGCATCATGGAACCCGTCTCTGCCCGCAATGCCGCCGAGCGGCTCGCGACGGCCATCATGCATGCGCCGCCGACCTCCGGTCTGCCGGAGACGGGAATGATCCGCGGCCACAGCGACATCGTCCTCATCGGCGATTTTCTGGACGACGCAAACATGGTCATGGAGCGTCTGGCGCCGCTTGGCCGTCGAGGTCTTCGTGGCCACGTCGTCGAAATCGCTGATCCCGCCGAGGAAACGTTCCCCTATACCGGCCGCACCGAGTTCAGGGATCCGGAGACCGGCGAAAAACTCGTATCCGGCCGCGCCGAGGTGATCCGCGAGGATTACCAGCGCGCCTATCTCGCCCGGCGTGAAGCGCTTGGCGAGGGGCTGCGTCGTCTTGGCTGGAGCTTCATCTTCCATCGGACCGATCACCTTGCATCGGAAGCGCTTGTCGCAGTGCATGGTTACCTGTCGGGCATGCCCGCCGCGAAGCGTGGAGGCGTTGCATCATGAATGCGCTCGCCTTTGCAAATCCCGCCATCCTTTTCGGCCTGCTCGCCCTGCCCATCATCTGGTGGTTGCTGCGGCTCACCCCGCCGCGCCCGAAGAGCGAGGTCTTCCCTCCGCTGAAGATCCTTGCGAGCGTGCTGAAACGGGAGGAGACCCCGTCCAAGAGCCCGTGGTGGCTAACTCTTTTGCGCATGCTCCTGGCCGCAGCCGTCATCCTCGCCATTGCGGACCCGGTGATGAACCCGCGGGTCAATTCCTTGAACACGGCAGGGCCGCTGGTTCTGGTGGTCGACAATGGCTGGGCCACGGCAGCCGACTGGGAGCGGCGCATGCAAACGGCAAACCTCCTGGTGGATGACGCCGAAGCCGCGGAGGTGCCGGTTTCGATTACCTTCACCGCGGAGATTGCGCAAGAAGCCGTGCCGGGAACGGCAGCCGCCGCCCGGGACAAACTGGCAGCCGCACGTCCAAGGCCATTGGTCCCGGACCGGGCGCGTGCCGTTGAAGCCGTGAGCGAAGGCTTAAACGGCACCTCGCCCGGGACCCTCGTCATTCTGTCAGACGGCGTGTCGGCAGCCGGCGATGAGGCGGCTGTGTCT
>JAEYTV010000646.1 GCA_023433855.1 Pseudomonadota bacterium
CACTCATCCCGGCGATTTTCCCATCGGGCAGCTCGGCACCGTACGCCGGGTGGAGGATCTGATTGCCGGCCTCGGATTTTCGCGCGCCCATGTACAGGAGCGGTCCTATCCGGAAGGCTCGCTGATCTTGGCCTCGGCTTGCGAGGGTATGGGCGATGCCGAACAGATCGGGCACCACGCAGGTGCGCCCATCCTGCTGTTTGCAGAAAACCCCGAGTTCACCGTTACAGCGTTCGGCGACGAGGCCGTGCCGGTGGATCTCGCGGGAGGGCAGGCGGGGATCCTTGACGCCCTCTCTGGCATGGAATGGCAGTCGCTCCGCCTGATGTATGTGGCTGAACGCACGTCTGGGCGCGATGCTTCCATGGCCGCGCAGGAACACCTATTCCGGCTCGGTCTCCTGGCGGAAGCGCTTTCACGGTGCTTTCGGGCGGAGACGACCTCCGGCGCAAAGCCGAAGCTCGTGATATTTGCACCGGGCGGATCTCCGTTGGCGGGCAGCCGCGTCGACGAGGTCAACGCCGGCGTATGGGCTTTTGCGCGCGTACTGCAGAATGAATATGACATGTTTGACGTCCACCTGGTGGACGTGGAGACGGATGGAGGTCCAAGCCCCACCGTCGTGGAGGCGGTATTTGCCTCCACATCCGGCAATCGTGAATGGATGATCGTCGACGGCCAGGTTCGGGAAATCCGTGCTGCGAGCGGGCCGTGCCCATCAGAGGATGTCCTGGTGAGCAGCTACGGCGCGGCGACCATTCGCCAGCTCGCTAGCGGTCGCGTTGACAGTATCGCATGGGAAGCCTCCAAGATCCCGATGCCTGCCGATGATGAAGTGGTCATCGCGGTCGAAGCGACGGGCCTCAACTTCCGTGACGTGATGTGGGCCATGGGACTGTTGCCCGAGGAAGCGCTGGAAGACGGTTTTGCAGGCGCGACGATCGGCATGGAACTGGCCGGCCGGATAGTACAGGTTGGTTCGAAAGTCAGCGACCTATCCCCCGGGGACCGGGTCATGGGCATCGCACCGGCGGCATTCGCCACTCATGTCCGTGTGCGCCGGGACGGGGTGACGAAATTCCCGGATCGGATGGATTTTGCCGCCGCGGCGACTGTGCCGGTCACTTTCCTGACGGCCTATTACGCCATGGTCCATCTGGGGCACGTGGCGAAGGGCGAAACGATCCTCATACACGGGGCAGCCGGTGGCGTCGGATTGGCTGCTTTGCAGATTGCGAAGCTCAAAGGGGCAAGGGTCATCGCGACGGCCGGCACCATCGAAAAGCGCGGCTTCCTGGAAGCGCTCGGCGCAGACCACATCTTCGATTCCCGTTCGCTCGATTTCGTTGCGCAGGTGCGTGCCGTTACCGGAGGCGAAGGTGTCGATCTGGTGCTCAACTCGCTTTTCTCCGAGGCAATGGAACGCAGCATCGAACTTGTAAAGCCGTTCGGACGCTTCCTGGAACTTGGCAAGCGGGACTATTACTCCGACCGCAAGATCGGGCTGCGACCATTCCGGCGCAATATAAGCTATTTCGGTATCGATGCCGACCAACTTCTGGTCGGCCTCCCCGAGGTAACGAAGAAGATCTTCCAGGAGATCGGTCGCCTGTTCTCCCAAGGCAAGCTCATTCCTCTTCCTTACCGCGCCTTCAACTACGATGAGATCGGCAACGCGTTCCGTCTCATGCAGAATGCGGGTCACATCGGCAAGATTGTCGTTCGGCCGCCATTGATCGGCAAGGACAAGGTTCTGCCCGAGCCGGCCAAGGCATTGCGTTTCTCCGACAGCGGCACTTTCCTGGTTGCGGGTGGCATCGGCGGGTTCGGGCTGGTGGCGGCCGACTGGCTGGTCGCCCGAGGCGCGCGCCGTATTGCGCTTTGTTCGCGGCGGGGCGTCGCGGACGAAGAGACGCTGGCCTCGATTGCGTCGTGGGAGAACAAGGGTGTGCAGGTGACAGTTCACGCCTGCGACATAAGCGATGAAGCTGCGACGGCCTCGCTACTGGCCCTTCTCCGGGCAGAAGCACCGCTCAGGGGCATTATTCATGCAGCGATGGTTCTTGACGATGCATTGCTCGCGAACTTGACGCCGGAGCGCAATCGGCCGGTGCTCGACGTCAAGGTGAAAGGTGCGCAAATACTGCATAGCCTGACCCTCAATGATGATCTCGAGCTGTTCCTGCTCTTCTCGTCCGCCACCACCATGGTCGGCAATCCTGGCCAGGCCAACTACGTGATGGCGAACGGTTACCTGGAAGGTCTCGCACGGGCGCGGCGTGCGGCTGGCCTGACCGCACTCGCCGTCGGCTTCGGTGCAATCGCGGACACCGGCTTCCTGGCGCGCAATGCCGAAGTGAACGAATTGCTCTCGAAACGCATTGGCAAGACCGCGATGAAGGCACGGGAAGCCTTGGAGCATGTCGAACGGTATATGATGGCTGATACCGGCACCGTTGATGCGGCCGCAGTGATGATAGCCGAGGTGGACTGGAATGCGGTTCGCATGCTGCCGATCGCCAGGGGTGGCATTTTCGAAACGATCATGCGCCAGGCCGGCAGCGGCAATACCGTGGCTGACGGAGACACGATCGACCTTGAAGCGCTGATCAGCGGCAAGTCTCCGGAAGAAGCGCAGGAAATCCTCTACAAGCTCGTAGCTGGAGAGATCGCAGCCATCCTTCGCGTCGCCGAGGACACCATCACTCCGACCAAAGTGCTGAAAGACATCGGCCTCGATAGCCTTATGGCCATGGAACTCGGAATGGGATTCCAGCAGAAGACCGGATTCGACATACCCCTGAGCGGAGTGGGGGACGATACCACGGTTGGCGAAGTGGTGGCCCGGCTGCGGGAACGCGTTTCGAGGCAGGGCGATGAGGCCGAACGAGTGACGCCAGCACAAAGTGCGGTGGTGGACAAGCTCGTCAAGAGCCATAAGGCCTCTTCCGAACAGAAGGCGGCGGCGCAGTGATGAAGAAACACCAGGATGACGAGACCTCCGAGAGCCTGGAGCCGGAGGGGAGGCGCGGTTTGCTGGACAAGATGCGCCAGACAAGCGAATCATCGGGCCGCAATCGCGCCGCCCGGTTGAACCGCCAGCCCCAGGTCGCCTCTCGTCCTGTAATTCGCTTCGACGAGTTGCCTGAATTCCAGCGTGTCGAACTGCAGCGCATGGCGGGAGAGTCGACCGGTGTAGCTAACCCCTTCTACCGCTCCCACGACACGGCGGCAGGTGCCACGACCGTCATAGGAGGAAGAGAGTTTATCAACTTCGCCTCCTACGATTATCTGGGAACCAATACCGACAGCCAGACAGTTGCGAAGGCGAAGGACGCGATCGACAGGTTCGGCCTGTCGGCCTCGGCGAGCCGTCTCGTTGCTGGCGAGCGTCCGGTACATGCGCAGCTCGAGGAAGACCTGGCATCCATCTATGGTGTCGATGCCGCGGTCTGCTTCGTCAGTGGTTATCTGACCAACGTTGCCGCGATCAGCTGCCTCATGGGGCCGCAGGATCTCGTCATCCATGATGAATTCATCCACAACAGTGCGCTTGCCGGCATCAAGCAGTCCGGCGCCACACGGCGGCTTTTCCGTCACAACGACATGGAGAGCCTCGAAACGGTGCTCCGCACTCTGGCGACCGACTTCCGCCGGATCATGGTGATCGTCGAAGGCATCTATTCCATGGACGGCGACATCGCCAACCTGCCGGCACTGCTTGAGCTGCGATCCAGGTATGGCTTCTGGCTGATGCTGGATGAAGCCCACGCGCTCGGCGTCCTCGGAAAGGGGGGGCGCGGCACGTTCGAACATTTCGGGATCGACCCACGCGAGGTCGACATCTGGATGGGAACCCTGTCAAAGACGACGTCCAGTTGTGGTGGCTATATAGCGGGCTCCCAGGCCCTGATCGACATCCTCAAGGCGGACGCGGGCGGCTTCGTCTACAGCGTCCGTCTCTCGCCGGTTCTGGCTCAGTCTCTTATACACAACTGACGCT
>JAEYTV010000138.1 GCA_023433855.1 Pseudomonadota bacterium
GATCAACGTCGATAAGCTTGCGGGCGGCCGAGACGCCCACGGTCGGCTGGGTTTCGTCGTCGGCGACGACGAGTTCAAGCTTTCGCCCCAGCACGCCGCCGGCCTCATTGATGATGTCGACGGCGGCGCGGGCCGCTTCCTCTTCCTCTTTTCCATAGGGGCCGCCCGATCCGCTGAAGGGCGCAAGAAGGCCGAGCTTGATCGGTGCGTCCTGTGCAAGCGAAGGAATGCTCGTTGCGGCAAACGTCGCCGAGGAAAGCAACAGGCCTAAGGCGAGGCGGCGGGAAATTTTTCTAAGCGGGGACATAAGGCGAAGCTCCGAAGAGAGATGATGAGGAAAGAGAATGAGGCCTTGCGGTTAACTATCCCCTTGTATTATTAGCCTAAAATCGCTCGATATGAGTGTCAATGGCCGCCGCGGCAGAGCTTCGAAAAACGATGGCAGTGTTGCGGTCAGTCTAATAATTAGAACAAGAATCCAACAAGAGCCGATTTTGCGGCGCAGAATTCTGCAGGAGTGCCAAGTGGCGAAAGAGCTTCGGATCAATTCATTTCAGATGTGTGCTCCGGTCCATAACTGGGCCGGGCTATGGAGGATGCCGGGCGATGTCGCGGTAGACTACAACAAGCTATCCTATTGGACAGATATGGCGAAGACCGCAGAACGCGGCCTGTTGGATGCGATCTTCATTGCGGATGTGTTCGGGGTCTACGACGTCTATGCGGGGTCGGCGGAGGCTGCCTTGCGGGCCGGAACCCAGTTGCCGTCCCTGGATCCGACTATCCCGATCTCGGCGATGGCGCATGTGACGCAGCATCTCGGCTTCGGAGTGACGGCGAACCTGAGCTATGAGCATCCATATCAGTTTGCGCGACGTTTTTCGACGCTTGATCATCTTACCGATGGCCGGATCGGTTGGAATATCGTCACCGGTTATCTGGAAAGCGGTGCTCGCGGTATGGGTCGTGATGTTCAGACCGAACATGACGCCCGCTACGACGTAGCCGAAGATTTCATGGCCGCATGCTACAAGCTTTGGGAGCATTCATGGGAGGATGACGCGGTTCGGCGCGATGCGGTCAGCGGCGTGTTCACCGATCCGAGGAAGGTCCACCGGGTCGTGCATGACGGGCAGTACTTCAAGGTAGACGGGATTCATCTGTCGGAGCCGTCCGCCCAGCGCACGCCGCTGCTTTTTCAGGCTGGCGCTTCAGAACGGGGGCGGGCTTTCGCCGCGCGGCACGCGGAATGTGTGTTCATCAATGGGCCGAGCAAATCGTCGGCATCAAAAACCGTCCAGGCGCTCAGGCATGCTGCGTCGCAGGCCAAAAGGGAGCCTGACGAGCTGACAATATTCCTCGCAGCAAACGTCATCGTGGCCGCCACCTCTGCGGAAGCCCGGGAGTTGCATGCAGAGTACTCCCGCTACATCGATGCGGTGGGACAACTTGCACTCGTGTCGGGCTGGACCGGCATCGATCTTTCGGGACTTGCACCTGAGGATGTCGTTCCGTTTGCGAATTCGAATGCGATACGATCAACCGCCGAAAATCTGACGGTGAAGGCGCCGAAGCCCGTGCAGGTCGGCGATCTTAGTACCTTGAGTTCGACGGGGGCTCGCGCTCCCTTTATTGTGGGAACGGCGTCCGAAGTTGCCGACGCGTTGAGCGAGTGGGCTGACGAGACCGGGGTAGATGGCTTCAACATTCCACGCTTGTCCGTGCCGGCGACGCTTCTCTCGGTGGTCGACCTGCTGGTGCCGGAGCTTCAAAACCGCGGCCGGTTCAAAAGCAGCTATCAAGCCGGCACTCTGCGGGAGAAGTTCAACAAGGGGCAGGGCGGGCGCCTGAGAGAGCACCATGTGGGGCGTTCACGCTGATCCACAAGGCAGTCGGCGGGGAGGTGACGTCCTCGACCAAGCAGACCGGGTTAACCGCCGATCGGCCGGCAGTACGAGTTCGTTAGGGCCTTCGACACATCGGCTTGCACATGAGTACGAGCCCGCGGAAGCACAGGCATTTCGCGTATCGGAACGCTTGCAGAGGCACCGGTGCACGGAACCGCGCGCACTGCCAATATCGAGCCAGCCTGATATAGGGCAGCACAGGGGGAGGACACAATGAGCACAATTCTGCGAGCTTGCTGCATCACACTTGTCTCGGCGCTGATGACGGCGGCGGCGACGATCACCGCAAGTGCAAAGGACGACTATCCGGTTGATACCGTCACCGTGATCGTGCCCTATGCCGCTGGTGGCTCGGGCGACATTGTAGGGCGGATCGTTGCCGATGAGCTGACCAAGCGTTTCGACGCGAGTTTCATTGTCGAGAATGTCGGTGGAGGCGGCGGAACGGTCGGCGCAGAGCGGGCAGCGCGCGGCGCGGCCGATGGGTCGATTCTGCTGCTTGCGGGTAACGCCATCATCACGACAGCTCCGCATCTCTCGCAGGTGGGCTTCGATCCGCTAGCCGACCTCACCGGCGTCGCCAATATCAGTGAGGCTCCACGCGTCCTTGTTTCGTCGAAGACACTGGAAGTGAAGAACTTCGAAGAGTTTGTCGCGTACGGCAAGGCTCACCCCGGTGAACTCAACTACGGCACGGTGGGCGTTGGCTCGACCGGGCATATTGCCACGGTCGACATGCTTCGCAGCATCGGCGTCGAGGCGAACCACATTCCCTATACCGGAGCGGCGCAAGTCGTGCAGGCCGTACTTTCGGGCGACATCCAGTTCATGCTCGACGCGGCCGCGATCGCCCAGGCCAAGCAGGGTGCGGTCACACCGCTAGCGGTCCCAGGCGATCAGCGCCTGGAAAGCTTGCCGGAGGTGCCGACCCTGGCGGAGCTCGGCCATGCATCGATCCGCGGCACGGGCCTGCAGATGGTCATGGCACCTTCCGCCACGCCGCCGGAAGTGATTGCGGCACTCGGTGCCGCGTTGAAGGTGGCCAGCGAAACCCCTGAATTCCAGGAGACGCTGGTCCGCGCGGGCGTGAAGCCGCGGTTCATGAGCGCCACCGAGGTCAATGACGCGATGCGTCTTGAGCACGAGCACTTTGCCAGGCTTCTGACCGAGATTGGCTTGAAGAAGTAGATCTGCGTCATCTCCATCCGGACCCGCTGGCTTGCCGGTCCGGATGCCCCCCAACCGCCACCTCTCCTTACTGGGAATTTGCAATGACGGCATTGAGCGCACAACTGGCCGAATGGTCGGGCGCATTTGGATTGGACGATGCGCCTGCGGAGGTGCTCACGAAAGCGAAGCTGCGTATTCTGGACGTCATCGGTGTGATGATCGCATCCGACGGCCATGCCAGCGTCGAAGCGGCACGCCGTGCCGAAGCGGATGGCAACCGAGGCGGACGCGGTGCACATGCACTCATGACCGCTGGTGAACTTTCGCTTTCCGCGGCCGCGTTCGTCAACGGCGTCGCCTCTGCGGTACTCGAATTTGACGACACACATATCGTCAGCAACATCCACCCGAGCTGCGTTCTGGTGTCCGCAAGCCTTCCGTTCGTGCAGGCCCAGCGGCTCGATGGCAGGCGCTGGCTAGAGACTTTCATCGCGAGCTCTGAAATCCTCTGCCGGCTGGGTCTCGTGTCCCCGGTCAGGATGCACGAGGTCGGGCTCCACCCGACGAGTGTCTATGGTGTGTTCGCGGCTGCCTATGCGATTGCGAAGCTGCGCGGGCTGGATGTGAAGGCGACCTGCGATGCCGTCGGGACCGCCGCGAGCCTGTCTGCCGGGTCCATTGCCTCGTTCGAGGATGGGACATCGACCAAGACGATGCATGTCGGCTTTGCAGCCTCTGCAGCCGTGCGGGCGGTGTCATTGGCAATGGCAGGCGTATCAGGTCCGGCGCGCGTCTTCGAAGGCAAGTTCGGCTGGTATGGCAGTTATATCCAGTCGAAGCCAGAGTTCCGCTATTCGGTGCTGACTGATCAGCTTGGCGAGCGCTGGCATTCCGATGATATCTCCAGCAAGTTGTTTCCCTGTGCCTACACGCTGATGCCGTTCATTTCGGCTGCACTCGCCTTGAGGGAACAGGTGGGAGAGATAGACGCGGCAAGTGTACGCGAGATCCGCTGCGAGATCATGCCG
>JAEYTV010000015.1 GCA_023433855.1 Pseudomonadota bacterium
AGAGAGGGCGACGGCTCCGCCGACGCCTGCAAGGAAAGTCCGGCGGGTAACGCCCATATTTGCAATTTCGTCCTGCATTGGTCCTCCTCCAAACCAGAGCTAGCCATGTTCCGGCTCGCGCGGCCCTCCCGCCGCCTTCATCTCGGACCTCCATCCGATTGGCAGGAACCATAGGCCGCTTCTCAGATGATTACAAGTATTGACAGATTTTTACAGGTTAAATAATCCTGTCGAGAAGCGGCCAGCGCGCCGGGAGGAGCAACAATGACATTCGACGAGGAAACGCGGGCGAAACTGGAAACTGTTTCGACGGCAACGCTGACCACCATTCTCCTCAAGCGCGGACTGCGAAACGTCTTCATCCACGGCGTCTACAAGATCAATCCGGACGCGCCGCGGCTGGTCGGCCCTGCATTTACCTTGCGCTATATTCCGGCGCGCGAAGACATCGATCATCTCGGCGTATTTGCGGACCGGACGCACCCCCAGCGCCGGGCGATCGAGGAGTGTCCGCCAGGTCATGTTCTCGTGATGGATAGCCGCAGGGATTGTAGCGCTGCCTCGGCGGGGGCCATCCTGGTAACCCGGCTCTACATGCGCGGAGCAGCCGGCATCGTTACGGACGGGGGGTTCCGTGACAGCCCGGATATCGCAGAATTGCCGTTCGCGGCCTATCACGCAGCGCCTTCGGCTCCGACGAACCTCATCCGTCATCACGCTCTGGACATCAATCAGCCGATCGGATGCGGTGACGTGCCGGTTTATCCGGGGGACATCCTTGTCGGCGATGATGAAGGGGTTGTCGTCATTCCGGCAGCCATGGCAAAGGAGGTTGCGGAAGAAGCGGTTGAGCAAACCGCGTTTGAGGATTTCGTGGAAGATCGAGTCCGGTCCGGGCGCGGGATCTTTGGTCTCTACCCGCCTGATCCGGAGGCCGAGGCGGAGTTCCGCGAATGGAGACATGAAAAGGGACGGTGATGACCCACCCCGGCGTGGTAGCGGCGGCCAAGGCTGAGCCGCGCTTCAGCGACATTATTTACGAGAGGATCGTGGGTATGATTGCCGATGGCCGATTTCCCGTCAATGAGCGGCTGCCGTCCGAGTCGAACCTTGCCGTGATGTTCGGGGCCTCGAGGCCCGTGGTCCGCGAGGCACTTGAGCGCCTGAGGGCGGATCAGCTGATCGTCTCCCGGAAGGGTTCGGGATCGTATGTCCGTCAGCGACCCGATTCCTCGGTTTTGAAACAGGTGCCAGTCGGTTCGCTAGCCGATGTGCAGCGTTTCTTTGAATTCCGCGCCGGCCTTGAGGCGGAGGCAGCGGCGCTTGCAGCCCGTAATTGGCAGGTTGCCGACCGGGTCAGGATCATGGCGGCGCTGACCGCTCTGGAACATTGTCTTCAGGTGGGAGAACTGGGCGCCGAGGAGGATCAGGCCCTCCACGACGCTATTGCGGCGGCGACCGACAACCAGTTCCACATCACCGTGAGGGATTGGTTCAGGCCCCATTTTGCAATCGGCATGTCGGTGACACGAAGCCTCAGCCTGAAGCGGACGCCCTTGCATGTCCGTGCTGTGCAGGACGAGCACACGGCAATCGTCGAGGCCATCATGGCGCGCCGGGAGGCGGCGGCTCATGACGCGATGAAAACGCATATCCTCAACGCCCGTGCACGCATGTTCCAGGGCGTTGGAGCTGAATGATCGCAGGCGCGGGAGACGCCTGAGGAGGAGAAGTGAAGCGCGTAGCAATCACCGGCGGTGCCGGCCATATAGCCACGCAACTGAGGCGGTTCGTGACTGCCGAGGTTGAGCATGTCAGGCTGATCGACCTGAAGACGCCGGCAGGCCTTTTGGCCAACGAGAGTTTCGTAGAAGCGGATCTCGCCGATCCGGATGCTGTCCGCTACGCGCTGCAAGGCATGGACAGCATCGTCCATCTTGGCGGGATCGCGACAGAAGCGGCGATCGGTGACATCGTACGCAGCAACGTTCTTGGCACGCATAATCTCTACGAAGCAGCCAAGGCAACCGGGATTTCCCGGGTTGTGTTCGCCTCCAGCAATCACGCGACCGGCTTTTATCCTCGCACCGAGACGATCACGCCGCTCGATCCGCCGCGACCCGACAGTCGTTATGGGCTGTCGAAGTGCTGGGGTGAACTGGTTGCAGGCCTCTACTACGATACGGTCGGTATCCGCACGCTTTCAATACGGATCGGCAATGCCGCCGTCTATCCGGCGAGTGAGCGGTCGGCGGCGATCTGGATCAGCGCGCGGGACCTTTGGCAGCTCGTGAAAATCGGCCTTACCCATGCCGAGATAGCAGCCGCTGTCGTCTATGGCATGTCCCGTGTCGACAGCGGCTGGTGGAAGGATGAAATTGCCGAATACCTGGGGTACCGGCCAGAGGACACTGCCCGCGAGCACCTGCGGATGGAGCAGCAGGACGACACAGCGGTCGCGTCGTTTTACCAGGGCGGATCCTTCTGTGCACCCGATCACGACGGCAAGATTCGGCTGCGCGACCGTCGTGGCTTGATCCTCCAGCCCGGAGCTTCCCTATGACGAAAGTGAAAATCATCCGGCCGAGCGTGCGCCGCATCATCGATTTCCCGCTGAGGGTGGGAGAATCGCCCACCTGGGATGATCGTACTGGCGACCTTTGGCTCGTCGATATCCTGGCTCCGGCCGCCATCTGCGTGCGGGCGAGTGGCACGATAGACCGCTTCGACATGCCGGCACCGATCGGGTGCCTCGCGCTCTGTGAAAGTGGTGACGTCGCGGTCGCGCTGCAGACGGGCATTCATATCTTCAACCCGGCGACTGGATCCATGAAACTGCTCTGCAACCCGGACGGTGGCAGGGCCGATAGCCGGCTAAACGACGGCAAGGCCGGACCTGACGGCTGCTTCTGGGTCGGCACGCGCGATGAGGCTGTGCCCCAGTCAGGAAATGCACGGCTTTATCGGGTCAAGCCTGACGGCTCCTTCATGATCATTGCCGAAAACCTCTTGACCTCCAACGGGCTTGCCTGGAGCCCCGACGGGCGAACCATGTATCACTCCGACAGCAGCGGCCTGTTTGTCCAGACGTTCGACTTCGACCCAGACATAGGTGTCACGAGCCTCCCGCGGCGATTGCACGATTTTCTTCCGGAGGAAGGACGCCCCGACGGTGCGGCAATGGATTCGCAAGGGTTTTACTGGATCGCGGGCGTTCTTTCGGGAGGAGTGAACCGGCTCTCTCCCACGGGGGAGATCATCGAGATGTACAAGCTTCCCGCGAGATCCCCAACCATGCCGTGTTTCGGCGGGCCTGATCTGGCGACCATCTACGTGACGACGCTGTCGACAGAAAACCACGGCACCTACGAACGTGGCACCCTGTTCGCCTTCGAGGCGAGCGTTCGCGGTACGCCTGTCCATCGCTTCGCGATCTGACCCGCCACCGCAGACAAGAGGAACGAGAATGAAGATCGAAGATCTCCGCCGCGTGCTGACAGGCATATCGGGCGTCCCGATCACCGCCTATGACGCGGAAGGCGAAGTAGACGCCGAGTTGACCCGGGCGATCTATGCGCGTGTCGCGGCAGCGGGTATCCACAATATCGTGGCGGCCGGCAATACGGGTGAGTTTTATGCGCTGACGCCCTCGGAAATCACGGTCGTCACCGAGGCTGCTGTCGCTGGAGTGGACGGGAAGGCGCCCGTCACAGCCGCCGTCGGCCGCTCGCTCCGTGAAGCCATCGCCATGTCCAGCACGGCAAAATCGCTGGGCGCGACCGCCATCATGTGTCATCAGCCTGTGGATCCATTTGCGGCTCCGGCCGCACAGATCGACTACTTCCGCCATCTTGCCGATGCGTCGCCGCTGCCCATGGTGGCCTATGTTCGTGCCGACGGCTTCAGCCTCGAAGATATGGTGCGGCTGGCCGGTCATCCGAATATCGCCGGCATCAAATTCGCGACGACCGACATCCTGCTGTTGTCGCGCGCGGTTGCGGCATCAGGCCCTCACGATGCGCTCTTCGTGTGCGGACTGGCGGAAAGCTGGGCCCCCGCGTTCAGCGCTGCCGGCGCGCGGGGTTTCACCTCCGGATTGGTCAACGTCGCGCCTCATTTTTCCCTGGCCGTTCACGCGGCCCTGGAGGCAGGTGATTTTCCCGACGCACGCCGGATCATCGCGCTCATAGAGCCCTTCGAACGGATGCGAACCAAGTACCGCAACGGCGCCAATGTGACGGTGGTCAAGGAGGCAGCGCGAATGATGGGCGTGGCCGCCGGCGAGGTGCGACTTCCCGGCTTGCCGAGGCTGACGGAGGAAGATCGCGATCAGTTGGCCGCTCTGCTCCGCCGTTGGTCCTCAGAAGAAGGCACGCCTCTGGTCCGCTGACCCTAGTCAAAGTGAGGTGCCCGGCTTTCGGACACCTCCAGACAAGCGTGCTTATGCAGCGACGGCCGTTCCCTCGATCTGCTTGGTACCCGTGACATCGGGAAGGGCAGCCTCGGTGGTGATGTTGATCCGCCGCGGTTTCATTTCCTCGGGGATTTCCCGCTTCAGTTCGACAGCAAGCAGGCCGTCTCGCAGATTGGCACCGGTGACCCTCACGTGATCGGCAAGCTCGAAGCGACGTTCGAAGGCGCGATGCGTGATGCCGCGATGCAGATACTGACCGCTCGGCTCTTCCGCCTTGCGGCCGGAAACGACCAGCATGTTCTGCTCCTGGGTGAGGCTTATTTCATTCTGCGAGAAGCCCGCCACTGCCATCGTGATGCGATAGTCATCCTCGTCGGTCTTGACGATGTCGTAGGGCGGCCAGCTGTCGATCGGTTCGATCCGGCTGGCGGCTTCTAGCGCATTCAGCATCCGGTCGAAGCCGATGCTCGAGCGAAACAGGGGTGAAAGATCGAAAGTGGTGGTTCTCATAGCCACATCCTCCTTTGAAGCAACATGGATACAAGGCAGCGCCAAGTTCGAGGACGTTCCTGACGCCTGCTTGACTTGGCCGGTCCCATCGAGCACCGGCAAGATCGATGTAGTTGCGGTATTTTACGCCTTCAAGAGAGCGCCGGCGTGGCGCATAAAGAAAATTACCGCTCTCTTTTCGCCGATCATCATCGTCTCGCAGCGCGACGCCGGCCTTGTTTCGGAGCACAGAAGTGGCGACGCGCTGGTAAAAACAGGATAGGATTCAACGTGCCAACGGTGCACGGTCGCACAGGCTGCCATGAGCTTCGTTTCATGCGCCGGATCGATTAACAAGGACAGACCCAAGATGACGGATGCCGATAAATTCCCACCTGAGAAGAACTTCCCCGCTGGTTATGTGCCGCCACGGGTATGGACGTGGGAGCCTGGCAATGGTGGCGCCTTCGCCAACATCAACCGGCCCATTGCCGGCTCCACGCACGAGAAGGTGCTGCCGGTCGGCAAGCATCCGCTTCAGCTCTATTCACTCGGCACTCCGAACGGCGTGAAGGTGACAATCATGCTGGAGGAGCTTCTGGCGACGGGGCATTCCGGTGCGGAATATGATGCGTGGCTCATCAGGATCGGCGAAGGAGACCAGTTCGGTTCGGGCTTTGTCGAGGTCAATCCGAACTCCAAGATCCCCGCAATGATCGATCGGGCACCCGCGGGGGGTGGGGAGCCGCTGCGCGTATTCGAATCGGCCTCCATCCTGCTGTATCTCGCCGAGAAGTTCGGGGCCTTCCTGCCAAGCGATCTCCATTCACGAACGGAAGCGTTCAACTGGCTGTTCTGGCAGATGGGCTCGGCACCCTTCCTGGGTGGGGGGTTCGGTCATTTCTATGCCTACGCGCCGATGAAGATCGAGTATGCCATCAACCGCTACGCGATGGAGGTAAAGCGCCAGCTGGATGTCCTGGATCGCCATCTCGCGGACAATGAATACATGGCCGGATCGGAATACACGATCGCGGACATGGCCGTCTGGCCCTGGTATGGCCGGCTCGCGATGAAGGACGCCTACAACGACGCAGGCGACTTCCTCTCGGTCGACGACTACAAAAATCTGCAGCGTTGGACGCAGCTGATCGGTGAACGGCCCGCGGTGCGGCGCGGACGGATGGTGAACGCAACCTCGGGGGACCTGTCCAGACAGCTCCATGA
>JAEYTV010000055.1 GCA_023433855.1 Pseudomonadota bacterium
CCTCCAACCAGGACCTCGAATCTGAGCTGGCCCTTCCCGCATCATCGCAGACGGGAGGGTTGCTGGGCCGCGCCATCATCTTCAAGACGGCCGATCTCGCCGTGACAGAGATCACCCTTGCTGCTAATGACGTGACCTTCATCCGCCGCGAGGGCCGCGTTCTGGTACAGGCGGCCCAGGGGCAAGGGGTGTTGTTCGGTTTTGAGGAATAGACCAATGGAAGTTTCGGCCAATCCGCGCGTTGCAGTGGGCGAGGGGGCAGGCAAGGTGTTGTTCGCCCAGGATGCGCGGCTGTCGCTGATCGCCGGACCCTGCCAGATGGAAAGCAGAGACCACGCCTTCATGATCGCCGGCGTGTTGAAAGAGCTCTGCGCAAAGCTTGGGATCGGGCTCGTCTACAAGTCCTCGTTCGACAAGGCAAACCGCACCTCGATCTCAGGCCGGCGCGGGATCGGGCTCGACGCAGCGATGGAAATATTTGCCGACCTCAAGAAGGAATTCGGCTTCCCGGTGCTGACGGATATCCACACGGAAGAGCAATGTGCGATCGTTGCAGAGACGGTGGACATCCTGCAGATCCCGGCCTTCCTTTCCCGTCAGACGGATCTTCTCGTCGCGGCGGCCAATACCGGTCGCGTGATCAACGTAAAGAAAGGCCAGTTCCTGGCTCCCTGGGACATGAAGAACGTTCTGGCCAAATTTACAGCCAGCGGTAATCCGAACGTGCTGCTATGCGAACGCGGCGTTTCCTTCGGCTACAACACGCTTGTCTCGGACATGCGTTCGCTGCCGATCATGGCTGCCATGGGCGCGCCCGTCGTCTTCGATGCGACGCATTCCGTCCAGCAACCCGGCGGGCAGGGCGGCTCGTCCGGAGGGCAGCGTGAGTTTGTCGAGACGCTCGCCCGAGCAGCCGTCGCGGTCGGCGTGGCCGGCGTGTTCATAGAAACGCATCAGGATCCGGACAACGCTCCGTCGGACGGTCCGAACATGGTGCACCTGAAGGACATGCCGCGCCTTCTGGAGAAGCTGCTTGCCTTCGACGCCATCGCCAAGGCCGCCTAGGCGCGGTCTAGGCAGCCGGGTTGTAATTCGCCTGTCATCGATTAAGAGACATTGTCGATGACCGCAGTGCATTGGGTTCACCTCAGGGAGAGATCATGACCGCCATTACCGATATCATCGCACGTGAAATCCTGGACAGCCGTGGCAATCCGACGGTTGAGGTCGATGTGTACCTCGAAGACGGCTCCATGGGACGCGCCGCCGTTCCTTCCGGCGCTTCCACTGGCGCACACGAGGCGGTCGAATTGCGGGATGGCGGCAAGCGTTATGGCGGCAAGGGCGTCGAAAAGGCTGTTGAGGCGGTCAATACGGAGATTTTCGATGCCATCGGGGGCTTTGACGCGGAAAGCCAGATCCACATCGACAAGACCCTGATCGCTTTGGACGGAACACCGAACAAGTCGCGCCTCGGGGCCAACGCGATCCTCGGAGTGTCGCTTGCCGTCGCCAAGGCTGCCGCCGAGTCGTCCAGCCTGCCTCTTTACCGCTATGTGGGCGGGGCGGCTGCCCACGTTCTGCCGGTACCCATGATGAACATCATCAATGGCGGGGCGCATGCGGACAACCCGATCGACTTCCAGGAATTCATGATCATGCCGGTTGGCGCCGACACGCTGCGCGATGCGGTGCGTGTGGGTGCGGAGATCTTCCACGTCCTGAAGAAGGAACTGGCAGCGCAGGGCTACAACACCAATGTCGGGGACGAGGGCGGATTTGCGCCCGGGCTTAAAAGCGCCCCGGAAGCTCTCGACTTTATCATGAAGTCGGTCGAGAAGGCTGGCTACAAGCCTGGTGACGACGTGTGCCTGGCACTCGACTGCGCTTCGACCGAATTCTTCAAGAACGGCAAATATGAGATGGAAGGCGAGGGGCGCGCGCTGGAATCGGGCGCAATGGCCGAATACCTCGCGGAGCTCGTGGCCAAGTACCCGATCATCTCCATCGAAGACGGTATGGCCGAAGATGATTGGGACGGCTGGAAGACGCTTACCGAGAAGATCGGCTCGCGCTGCCAACTCGTCGGTGATGACCTCTTCGTTACCAACTCGGCACGCTTGCGTGACGGCATCAAGATGGGTGTCGCCAACTCGATCCTCGTCAAGGTCAACCAGATCGGATCGCTGACGGAGACGCTCGATGCCGTCGAGACAGCGCACAAGGCAGCCTATACGGCGGTCATGTCGCACCGCTCGGGTGAAACGGAAGATTCCACCATTGCCGATCTCGCGGTTGCCACCAACTGCGGGCAGATCAAGACCGGATCACTGTCGCGATCCGACCGCCTCGCCAAGTACAACCAGCTCATTCGTATCGAGGAGATGCTTGGTCCTCAGGCCGTGTATGCCGGCCGATCCATCCTGAAGGCCTAAGGTCGGTCACTGTCGCATTCAAGGCCCGCGCGACCGTCGCGGGCCTTTCGCGTTCTGCCCGGTCAACCATTGCTTAAGCAAGTTCTGCGACTTTGAGCCTCTGCCGCGGGCCCCGCATTGGGGGTGGCTTGGATTGATCGGGGCGTTGAATTCGGCATGTGGACAAAGCATCACAAGAAGAGAAAGTTCGGTCGTTTTGTCCTTCCGGCCATCACCGTGGCCTTCCTGGCATATTTCGGGTATCACTCCGTGCATGGCGACCTCGGTCTGATCGCCACCGAGGAGTTCGAGCGCCAGCGGCAAGCCCGTGCAGAGGAGCTTGCCCAACTGACAGCCAAGCGGGAATCACTTGAACGGCAGGTCCAGCTGATGAGCGATGGCTCACTGGAGAAGGACATGCTGGACGAGATCGCACGTTATCAGCTGAACGTCTCGCGTGCCGACGAGATTGTGATCTTCAACAGCTATTTCTAAATTAACCGAGTTCCGGTTAAGTATAGTTTTTATTCATAGATTCAGCAGCTTACATGGAATGTGAGCCATGCAATTATGGCATTGCTGGGGCAGGTTTTCTTCCCTATGGTACAGGTCGAAACCAGAATGGATCCCAGCCCGGAATTGCCGTGTTCGTCCGTTCTAAGTGCAGCACACAGGGAGGGATGAATGGCGCCGAGCAAAATCGCGTCTGTATCCGGCCGCAAGCCTGCGGCGAAGTCTGCTATCAAAACCGGCTCTAAGCCAGCGAAAAAGGATTTCAACGGCGGAACCTTCGCCGAGTTCAGCAAGGACGAAGAACTAAAGGCTTATCGCGACATGCTGCTGATGCGGCGGTTTGAAGAGAAGGCCGGTCAGCTCTATGG
>JAEYTV010000098.1 GCA_023433855.1 Pseudomonadota bacterium
GCTGCAGGACCACGAGATCGGCATCCTGAGGGGGAGCCTCTGCAACCGTGCTTCCCGCCTGCGATACGCGATGCCGCGAAACGCCGATCCACGAACGTCGGGTGCGGGTACCGACCGGACTACGCGACTCCACGGATAGATCATGCAAGAACTGCCTGTGCATGCTCAGTACTCCCGGCAGCCCCCGGAGTGATTGTCGAGGGACCGCCCCAGCGGCCCCTGTTGGCTAGCATCACCAGCATGATGTACCTTATGAAGCGGATGAGCCGGCGGCAAGGCTACCTGACTGCCACACGCCAGGCGGGTGGCCTCGCTCGAAGGCGCTCACGCGGTCAGGGGTTCAATCATTGGACCCACGATCTCGGTGCCAAATCGGGCTGCGATGGCGGGGAATGCATCAAGCGGTTGCCCGATCATGGCGTCGAACATGCCGTCTAGGTGAGGAGGACTGAAGACGCCGAGCATGCGCGCCCTTGCGTCGCTCAAGTTGCGGAAGGCGTGAAGGCTGCCTTGAGGAATGAAGAGAATGCCTCCCGGCCCGCTGCGAAACCGCCGGCCCTCGAGAGCGAAATCAATCTCCCCGTCGAGAACGTAAAGCAACTCGTCGATGTTGTGATGGATATGAAACGGCTGTCCAGCGCCCGGCTCGAGCAGCGCCTCGCCGCAGGCAAACTTTCCGCCCGTCTCGTTACCCGTTACGTGAAGCACGACACGTTCTCCGGGGAACGCATCAATCCATGAATACTCCGAACGATCGCGATGATAGCCAAGCGTGGGTTTTTCGGGGGTCATGAGGTGTCTCCATCTCTCGCACCAGCGTTTCCCGCTGGCCGCCCCCAAGCTACCGCAAACGGATAATACCTATTGTCGAATCCTGCTGCCGATTGACGGATACCTCCGCCTCTCCGGCGTGTGCCGTTCCCGGGCTATGCCGGCGCAGAGAAGACATGGTCAGCACTAGAGTGCCGGTGCCATTCTGCATCGCCCCCGTCGGATCGGGCTCTCCGTCGAAAAAAAGATAGATGGCAGCAATCTTGCCGTCTCTTGCGACGATGAAGTCTGTGCCAGCATAGACCGGAGCCTTGCCCGGCTCTCCGGCTATCCACTTCAGCCGTCCGGCCCGATCATGAAGCACCTCCGCCTCCTTGGTCGGTGTGTATCTGAACGTCGGATGCATTGCGCGGATCGCCCCGGCGACACGGACGATCTCATCCCTGCCGCTATGGACACCTCGCGGTTCGACGAAGACGGCGTCGTCGTGCATGATCTCCTCCGCAACCTTTCGGCGGCGGGCATCGTCGCCCTCGCCGAAAATTTCCCGGAGGTTCCGTTCGAGCAGTGTCGCAATGTCCGTCATGGCCGTCGTCCGGTTCGCCCGCGTTCAAATCTCGTCATGGCGCCGTGGGGCTTGCGGCAATCTGCCATGTTTGGAGTATACCATGCATCAGCTTCGCGCCAACGTGAGATGTGCCTCCGGGCGCGTTGATGAAGGAGCCCTCCTGATCGCCGTTTTTCCGGATCCTGATGCCGATTGACCGGTCGGACATGACACGGCGCAGTGAAGCGCATAGCGACAAACAACATCCCGTAGTAAGATCCAAAAGGCACCGCCTGATCGCGGCAATTCGTGGGGTCTCAATCCGAAGACCCGACAAAGAAACAGCCTTTGAGCGAGGGCGTCGCCATGAAGCGTCTCAAGATTGCGTTCTGGGCCTCCTTGGCAGCAGTCGTTGCGCTCTGGATCATCGCCGATCCTCTCGCGCTGCAGCCGGCCGGTTTCTTTCCCTTGCGCAATGCAATGGTCCAGCTCAGCGGCCTTCTTGCAATGACCTGCATGAGTCTGGCGATGATCCTTGCATTGCGCCCACGGTGGCCAGAGCGATGGATCGGCGGCCTCGACAAGATGTACCGCCTGCACAAATGGCTCGGCATCGGCGGCCTGGTAACGGCCATTATCCACTGGCTTTGGTCGCAAGGCCCAAAATGGGCCGTTGGCTTCGGCTGGCTCCAAAGGCCGCAGCGCGGTCCACCAGCCGAGGCTGGAATGATCGAGCAGGCCCTGCGGCCCTGGCGCGGCACGGCCGAGTCAGTGGGTGAACTGGCCTTCTATGCCGCAGTGATCCTGATCCTCGTGGCCCTGATCACGCGCATTCCCTATCGTCTGTTCTACAGGACCCATGTCCTGCTGGCGCCGGTCTTCCTCGTCCTGGTTTTCCATTCGGTCGTCCTGGTGAAGTTCGACTACTGGGCTTCGCCTCTCGGCGTCGTGATCGCGGCGCTTCTCGCTTACGGGACATGGGCGACCGCGATCGTCTTATTCCGACGCGTCGGCGCGGATCGCAAGGTGGACGGTACGATAGTCGCACTGACTTACCGACCCGAGCTGACTGCTTTGGAAGGCGAGATAGGTTTTGTCCAGGCCTGGCCGGGTCATCGGCCGGGCCAGTTCGCCTTCATCAGCACGGAAGATGGAGAGCACGCCCACCCCTTCACCATTGCCTCCACCTGGAACCCGGCGGACCCGCGGCTGACCTTTGTGGTAAAGGAACTGGGCGATTATACCCGACGCCTGCCGCAAACGCTGCACATCGGGCAGCCCGTCAAGGTCGAAGGACCCTATGGCTGCTTCACCTTCAATGACGACTGTCCGAGGCAGATCTGGGTCGGCGGAGGGATCGGAATTACCCCGTTCATCGCGCGGATGAAGCAGCTTGCCTTTGACCGCAAGGCTTATGTCGGCCGGCAAAAACTCCAAGTCGTCGACCTCTTCCACACCACCGCCGATTACAGCGAGGAAGTCATTGCAAAGCTACGGGGCGATGCCGAAGCCGCCGGCGTGCATCTCCACGTGCTGCACGACGCACGTGATGGCCTGCTGACAGGCGAGCGCATCCGCGCTGCCGTACCCGAGTGGAAAGAGGCCAGCGTCTGGTTTTGCGGTCCCCCCGGTTTTGGCGCGGCGCTGCGCGCTGACTTCGCCAACCACGGCCTGCCAGTGGATAAAAGGTTCCATCAGGAGTTGTTCGCGATGCGCTGAACTCGTCCGCTGGCTAGTTCATCGATCCCTGCCTGTCGGAGGTGGCGGGCACCTTGCGCACAGGCTCGACAGAGGTTGAAAGGCTTGCCCGACGCTGGCAGACGTGAGGTCGAGTCCTCAGGTCCTGCCCCTTTGCAGCCGTACTCCGCCTTGCAAGATCGCTCCCAGGGAGCCAGTCAATCAGGTTGGGGTGAACGTCAAAATACCAGCCACCTGCGAAACGCCATCGGTCTCCGACGGGTGGCGGACGCCGTCCAGCACCTTCACCTCGGTAAAGTCGAAAGGGCTGACACCCTCGATACAAGCAACGTTGATCCCGACCTGCTGCGGGTTGGACCGCCGCTGGTGGTGGGTGTAGATACCGCAGGTCTTGCAGAAATAGTGCTTCGCGGTCCCGGTGTTGAATTGATAAAGCGTCAGGTTGTCGGCGCCTTTGGTGATCTCGATATTCGCGAGCTCCGCTGAAACCGCGATAGCTCCCCGCATTCGGCAATACGAACAGGAACAACGCCGGATGGTGTTGAACCCATCCGCCAGGCGCACGACAAACTGAACTGAGCCACAATGACATTGGGCCTTGTGCTGCCCGTCGTTTCTGTCGTCGTTCCTGTTGGTCTGCATGCCGACACCTTCTCCCCGCAACTCATGCCGTACTCTCTCCTGCGACAGTAATGGAATCCGGTTTCGATTCCAAACCCGGCTTCGAGGCCGCTCCCCTCGAAGCGCGTCTTGCGCTTCGGAGACACGAGCCCGTCGGATCACGTTCGCCGTACGTTGCCGGAGTTTGCCGGA
>JAEYTV010000148.1 GCA_023433855.1 Pseudomonadota bacterium
ATGCCCCTCAGGCCGGCTATCCGCTTGACGAGTTCGGAGAAACCCTGCAACGCCAATAGACCGAAGCCCGCAACGATCATCAGCTTCACGGGCCATCTGATCAGCCCGCCCGCGTTCGATGAGGTCTCGCCCTGCGCGTAAGATAGGGAGAAGAACGGCCAGGAGAGCCATGCGAGGTAAAGACAAGCGGGAATGAGGAAAATGACGAGGCCGAAGATGTCGATCCACAGGCGCGTCCTGTCCGAGACGGCACCGTAGATCAGGTCAACGCGCACATGTTCATTGAGCTTGAGCGTATAGGAGGCGCCGAGAAGCACGATAAAGCCGAACAGGTACCACTGGATCTCCAGCCAGCCGTTGGAACTGTAATTGAAAAGATAGCGCACCAGTGCATTGCCCGCACTTATCAGTGTGCACAAGAGAACCAGATAGCCCGAAAATTTACCGATGATCTCGCTGACACGGTCGATGAGACCGCTGACCTTCAACAACAGAGCCATAGTTTCCCCAATCGCAACGGGTCTTCCCGGTCCCGCCCGTTCTCGTGGCGATGTAAACGAAGGTTTAGCAAAAGGAAAGTCCCAACACGCCGGGTTTTCCGCTACCAAGGCCTTGTTCCACGGGCGATTGCTATCTCGTGGAGCGGGGAGGACGAGCAGGCGCATCTCGACAGTTTTCGCTGTTTCGTTTCAAGTTTATTGAGGAAGCTTCCATCAATCCCGACGCGAAAGAAGGCGATGGAAGACGCACAATCAAATCTTAAAAGGTTCTCCGCAGTATCCGCCGGCACCAGGGGATGAACCCTATGAAACAGATCGAAGCCAGGACGCTGCCGACGGAAGTCTATTTGTCGTTCGTCGCATCGCTGTTTGGTAATCGCGGTACCCTTCTTACGGGCGTGGTCATCCATGCCTTCTCATGCCTGCTTACCTTCGTGCACGCCGGCGCGAATTTCTATCTTGGCTTGCTTGCGGGATTCCTGTTGGTCTTCAGCTACAGGTTCTATTGGTTCCGCCGGTTCGACAAGGTCAACGAGGCAGCGCTGACCCATGCGGAGATCGAAGGCTGGGAAATACGCTACGTCTACGGCGCGGCAAGCGCTGCGCTGCTCCTCGGCCTCGGGAGTGGGTATGCGATCGCCGTCCTTCAGGACATGTTCGCGACGTTCCTCTGGATCTCCGTTACAATGGCCTCGATGGTGTCGATTGTCGGCCGCAACTTCGGTTCCCGGCTCGCCGTCACCTCCCAGACACTCGGCTGCTGTGTTCCGATCTTCATCGCCTGCCTGATCAATGGCGACATCTACCTCATCATAATGTCTCTGTTCCTCATCCCGTTCAGCTTGACCACGGGTTCCATGGCGACGGGGCTAAGGGGCTTTCTTTACGAGAACGTCAGGACGTGGCGAGATGCGGCCTTGCTTCCTGATCGCTTCGACATGGCGCTAACCACGATGGGACACGGGCTGGTGATGCTGGATGGGCAAGGGAAAACCCAGGTCGCGAACCGCCGGGCGCGGGAACTCCTCGGCCTGGATGCCGGCAGGCACCTCAAAGACGATGTGTTCGCGTCCGTATTGCGGGAGAGCGCAGGCGTACCGGCGGATGTCAATGTGCATGATATCGATCGGCTTGCCGGCGGCAGCCTTAGCCGCGCCTTGATCAAGGTCGGCGACGGGCGCCACCTTGAATTTTCCGCCAGCAACCGATCCGATGGCGGCGTCGTTCTGATCTTCGAAGACGTGTCCGACCGCGTCGCTGCCGAAGAGAAGATCCTGCATATGGTGCAGTTCGACGCACTGACAGGCTTACCCAACCGCGGCCATTTCGCCATGCTCGGGGCAGCCATGCTGCAAGGAAAGGGAGAGTCGCTGGCGGCGCTGGCGGTTTTCGACGTCGATGGGTTCAAACATGTCAACGACATGCGCGGTCACGTGATCGGCGACCATCTGCTGGCCGCCATCGCTGCGAAGTTCTCTGCCTGGCAGGACGAGGATCTTCTCGTCGGTCGTCTGACTGGCGACGAATTCGTGCTTTTGATCGCCGCCGGCACTGATGACTCGGGGCTTGAGAGCCGTATCGGTGCGATTCATGCAGCCATCCAGGGAGACTACCACGTCGAAGGATTGCGGCTGATCGTGTCGGTCAACAGCGGGTGCGTTGTCCTTCCGTCGCGCGACTTCGACATGGAGAGTTGGCAGATCAAGGCGGACCTGGCGCTCAACCAGGCCAAAAGGACGGGGCATGGCACCCTGACGGTTTTTCAACCGGAAATGGACGCGCGCTACATCGATGAGCAGAAGCTGAGAGCAGATCTCCAACACGCGCTCGCTTCCGACAGCCTGCACGTTGAATACCAGCCGATGTATCGTCCCGATGGCTCCGTGATCGAATGCAGCGAAGCCCTTGTTCGCTGGACCCACCCGGAACGCGGTTCGGTTGCCCCCAACATCTTTATTCCGTTGGCGGAGGGTATGGGGCTGGTCACCCGTATCACACATTTTGTCGTGGACCGGGCATGTCGCGATTGCGCAAGCTGGCCGGCTCCGGTGGGGGTCTCCATCAACCTGTCCATCGAGGACCTGCGGACCGACGAGATCGTCGACTATGTGGCGGCCGCGCTGCAACGGTCGCAACTGGATCCGTCCAGACTACATCTGGAAGTGACTGAGAGCTGCTTCATGGACGAACCTGTGGCCGTGAGCGCCATCCTCAACAGGTTTCGGGATGCGGGGGTAACCGTTGCTGTGGACGATTTCGGCACTGGATTCTCCAGCCTCAGCTATCTGGATACTCTGCCGCTGGACGTGGTGAAGATCGATCGGACATTCATCCATAACATCGGCCAAGACGACCGTAAGCTGAAACTTCTGCGAGGCGTCGTTCACCTCGCCAGAGAACTAGGGCTGCGGATCGTCCTGGAAGGGGTGGAAACTCGGGAGCAACTGATGCTTGTGAACCGTCATCGGTTCGCCGACCTGATACAAGGGTATGTGTTTTCCACGCCAGTCGGCGCGGACAGGATCGGCGAACTTGCGCGGGAGGCCTTGGCGAACGGGAAATCTGCCGGCTCAGGGCGCACCAGGAAGGCAAACACCCCGATCGGAACTGCCGCACCCTGACCGCTGCCCGCTCTCGCGAACGCGGATCCTCCTTCGCCGGACGCGGCTCCGCATTCGTTCCGGAATGCAACCCGAAGATGCGCCGAAGCTCGCCACGTGGGGAGCCGCAAGCTGCCGAACCGCAAGGCGCCGTGCTGCCATTGCGCTTTGCTGCCGCTTTGTGTAAGGCCTCAAGTGACGTCGACGATGCCCCTGGGCATCATTCCGGACGTCCATGAGGGATTTTTCGGCGCAGACATGCTGGTCGGCTGGTCAGCTGGTTGCAGTCGGGCTGCATCAAGGAGACGGGACTAATGGACAATCACCATAGTGGGCCGGTGGAGACAGGCGCTCCCATGGATTATGCCGAACATGAAAAAACCTACTCCATGTTTCTGGCCGGTGCCAAGTGGAGCACCATGGTCACCGTCGTGCTGCTGATCGCCATGGCAGCCGGTTTCTTTGGTGGCGCCGGCTTCCTCGGTAGCCTCATTGTCTTTATCGTCCTCAATATCGCCGGCGTCTTCCTGCTTCGCTGATCTCCCAAACAGCCGATTGTACATCTAGCTGGAAATGGGTGAAGGATCTCGGCCCGTGCGGTGCCGAGTGGGGAGGAAGCAGCCTTGGAAAAGATAATTTTTGTGGGCCGCGAAGGTTCCGACGAGCCGCGCGTTGCCGCTTCGGCCGAAACGGTCAAG
>JAEYTV010000195.1 GCA_023433855.1 Pseudomonadota bacterium
AACCTTGCCCGACGTCGCGTTGAACGCATATGAACCGTCTTCGCCTTTTTCCTTCATCGCGGCGGTGAGTTCTTTCAGGTCCTTGTATGGAGAATCCTTGGCGACCGCGATCATAAACGCCTGCTTGTTGACAGTTGTGATCGTCATAAGGTCCTTGGTGACGTCGATGGGCGGCTTCTTCATGATCCACATGTTGCCCGCGATGGAGTTGGCGGAGTGGACGAAGATGGTGTAGCCGTCCGGCTTGGACCGGGCGGTATATTCCGCCGCGATGTTCCCGAGTGCACCGGGCTTGTTCTCTACTATGATCGTGGCATTGGCGACCTTGGCCACCTTCTCCGCAAAATAGCGCACCAGCACGTCCGCGCCCGAACCGGGTGGAAAGGCGCAGACAAAGGTGACGGTTTCCTCCGGATATGCTGCCTTTGCCGGAGCCGCGCCGCCGATCTGCGCGATCGCAAGCATGGCCACGGCTGCGGTCGCCTGTGTCAGATTTCTAAGCCATTTCCTCACTTTGATCCTCCTATGGCGTTTTTTGGCCCAACAGACCGGCTACGACACGCAGCAGGTGTTTGGATGACTGCTTTGCGAAGGGCTGCGTCCGTCCCGCTGAAGGCGGCGCTGCCCGGTAGAAAATTCAGCCTTCACCCGAAGATGCTTCCATCCTTTCGGCGGCGCCTCGTTTCATTCCTCCTGAAAGGCCTCCTCGCGTCGCCTCCGGATTTGAGGCAGTATGATCAGGCAGATCATCAGCGCCGTGGCGACAAGCAGCGCAGCTGAGATGGGTCGCTCCAGAAAGATCATCGGATCTCCGCGCGAGATGACCAGGGAACGGCGGAGGTTTTCCTCCATCAGCGGACCCAGTATGAAACCCAGCACGAGAGGGGCGGGTTCACAGCCAAGCTTGTGGAGAACATAGCCGAAGATGGTGAAGACGATCATCAGCACCATCATGAAAGGCTCTGTGCTCGTCGCATAAACGCCGATCGCGCAAAACAGCAGGATCGCCGGATAAAGCAGGCGGTAAGGCACTGAGAGCAGTTTTACCCAGATGCCGATCATCGGAAGATTGATGATGACGAGCATCAGGTTGCCGATCCACATGGAGGCAACCATGCCCCAGAAGAGTTCTGGCCGCGCCGTCATCACGGCAGCACCCGGCTGGATCCCCTGGATGATCATCGCCCCCATCATGATTGCCATGATCGGATTTGACGGTATGCCGAGGGTCAATAGCGGGATGAATGACGTTTGTGCCGCAGCGTTGTTGGCCGCCTCCGGTCCGGCCACTCCCTCCACGGCGCCGTGGCCGAACTTGCGGGGAACCCTGGAGATCTTCTTTTCCAGCGTATAGCTCGCGAAGGAGGCGAGAACCGCTCCGCCGCCCGGAAGGACACCCAGGATGGAGCCAAGACCGGTACCACGAAGGGCGGCGGGGACAGCTTCCGCAATCTCCTGCCGGTTTGGCCAGAGATCGCGCAGCTTCGTACTGATCGCCTGGCGTGGCTGCGGTGGGTTTTCAAGATTGCGGATGATTTCCACGATACCAAAGAGACCGAGGACCAGAGGCAGGAAGTCGATGCCCTCCCACAGACCCGAGAGACCGAATGTGTAGCGCGTCAGGCCCGTGTTGATGTCGGTGCCGACGAGACCGAGCAGCAAGCCCATCAGGACCATGGCAACGGCTTTCAAGACCGAACCGTGTGCAAGAACCACCGCCATGATCAGGCCCAGCAACATCAAGGCGAAGTAGTCGGGCGAATTGAACTGCTGTGCGATCGCAGCAAGCGGCGGTCCGAACGCGGCGATGAATACGGTCCCGACGCAGCCAGCGAAGAACGAACCGAGTGCGGCTATCGCCAAGGCGGCTCCGCCGCGCCCCTTGCGGGCCATCTGGTGCCCTTCGATGCAGGTTACCACGGAGGAGGCCTCGCCGGGCATGTTGACCAGGATCGATGTGGTCGAGCCTCCATACTGTGCGCCGTAATAGATCCCAGCGAGCATGATCAACGCCGAGAGCGGATCGAGCCCGAAGGTAATCGGCAGAAGAATTGCCAGCGCCGGGATTGGGCCGATGCCTGGAAGCACACCGATCATCGTACCGAGGACAACGCCGGTCAAGCAGAACAGCAGGTTCTGCAGTGAAGCTGCTGCCATGAAACCGGTTGAGAGGTGGTCGAAGACTTCCATGCCTATCTGCCCCACCAAACAGGCATCGGCTGCCCAAGTGCATAAACAAAGATGACAACAACGACAGTCGCAGTCGCGACCGCAAAAACAAGGGTCTCGATGACGTTCACATGACGCCGGGCATAAGCTGCTAGGACAATCAGCAAGGTTGCCGACAGGACGGCGCCAAGCTTCGCTGTGAGCAAACCGAAGGCGGCGATCGCCAGAAGGATGAGGGTAATGGGCCGGATCTGGATCCGCTCGATCGCAGGGCCCTCGATCGCCAACGACTTCGCCATCAGGACCAGACCGATTGCAACAATCACGGCGCAGATGATCATCGGGAAATAGCCTGGCCCCATATTGCGCGCGGAACCGAAAGTGAGATCGGAGCCGACCCAGAGCCCGATCATTCCGAAGAGGATGAACAAGATGCCCGCGCCAAAGTCCTGCGGGCTTTTGATGACCATGGTTCCCTCCCTGAAACCTGCCTATGCAAAGCGGCGACGTGTTCTGGACACCGACCTTGTTTTCCTCCTGATAGGGAACGCCTCCACCGTTTCCCTCATCCCTGCAAGGCCAACAGCATCTGCTCTGGATGAAGATCAGACCTCCCGCCGTCACCCAGCCACTCCACTGGCCGCGACCGTCCTTGATCTTACCTGAAGTTTATCAGGAAGCCAGATATACAGAGCATATTTATCACACATCGCAGATGCGTCGCGCGTCGCTGCTGCCGAAGAGGCCGGGTTCTCGCCCTCAGTGGCCGAACGCCCAAGGAAGCAAAACCAACCGCAGCGGAAAAAGCCGTTGACTGCCCGACGACCTGCAAGAGAGTATGCGGTGGGGCCCGTGGGATCCGAAAACAGGAAGCGAACGCCCGTCACGGCGTAGGCGGGTTCGCGCGGCACGCCTTTGGCAGTCCGCCGGTTGGCGAGTCCTGGTTTTGGCGATCCGGCGGGAGGAGTCTAAGTGAAGGCCGGGAGTTCAATGGATGATTTCAATCAAGGACCGCATCGCAATCGTGACAGGTGCAAGCTCGGGAATCGGCTGGGGCATCGCCAAGGCGCTCGCCGCGGAAGGTGCGGTGACGGTGCTCGCCGCGCGCAGCGCGGAGAAGCTCCAAATGCTGGCCGCCGAGATTGAGGCCGGCGGCGGGCGCGCGATCGTTGTCCCGACCGACGTCACCGAGGAGAAGCAGGTCGACGAACTCTTCGCACGAGTGAAGGAAAGGCACGGTCGCGTCGACATTCTCATCAACAACGCCGGGGGTGCCGCCCCTACGCCGATTGAAAACCGCCCCAGCGAGCGCTGGCACGAGG
>JAEYTV010000253.1 GCA_023433855.1 Pseudomonadota bacterium
GGCTGGGGGGCGGGTGTGGGAAGATGGAAGGCGATGTCGGGGTACCGGCGGTCTGTGGAAACGTCCAGGCCGAGTGTTCTCATGAACTCCAGCGAGTAGTCGTCGCGATAGGATCGGTAGGAGGCCATCTTCGCGGCTGATCGCAGGAACCACCGGCTCAGCCGCCCTTTGATCGGCCCGGCACCGATACTGACAAAGGCAATGTCGGTCTTGCGCAGCCGGGCAACCAGGCACCAGCAAAAGATGACGAAAGGCCAGCCGAACGCCTTCTCCCCGAAATCATCGAGAATCCCGGTGCCCGGTATTATCATCAGATCAATGCCGCCGAACTGTGTCAGGGCGGCGGGCAGCAGCCAGAGCCGCCGCGGCAGCTTGCCAAATAGCCGGTCCAGGGTCCGGGACCAACGGTTGACCCACGGAGGTCCTCCGACGCCGATGGAGGGTACGTCGTACCTCTCCTTGATCTCGGCGGGGTTCGAACAGATGCACAGCAGTTCGGCATCTGGCTGCAGCCGCCGCAGACATATCAGCATGGCCTCCAGCGAACCGTCATTTCCGGAATTCCCGGAACCGAATTGTCCGAGCAGGCTGATTTTCATCGGGGCTCCGCCCTCCTGGAGCGCGGCTCGACGATTTCGAGCACGCCTGCGGCAACTCATATCCTGCGCCACGTGCGCGGAGACATATCGCCATTCGGAGGATGGAATACCCCAAACGAAGGGACGGGTTCTTCGTCACCCGTCGAACGACCGTGTCGGGTCGCCCACGGTCCGACTACCGCGCATTTGGCCTCCTTCTAGTATCCGTGACGACAACTGAGGATTGCCGGGTCTACGAAGGACCGAGAGGTTATCTCGCACGGCTGCAAGAACGAGGGCCCCACATGAAGCTTGCCTATTTCGTCCTGCCTCATATCGGCGGGACCTATTCCGTCTTCAAACATCTGCGCGCCGGCCTGTCTCTTTACGGAATCGAGGTCCAGTGGCTCGGCATCTGCCCTGATGGCTATGTGCTGCCGGCTTCCATGCAGGATGAGAGCGCCTTCGGTATGTCCCTTCCCATGCCGAAGACGCTCGATGAAAGGGGTTGTGCCAAGCGCTTGATTGCAGCCATCAGGAAGGAAGGGTTCGACGGGGTGATCGTCAACGTTCTCGGGGACAGGTTGCAGACCAACATCGCGCGATACCTGCCGGATGACATCCTTCGGATCCTCGTTGTGCACAATATCACCCCCGGCACATATGCGGCGGCACGGTCAATCCGTGACCACGCCCATGTGACGATCGGCGTTTCCGAACGCTGTCGTGCAGATCTTGTAGAGCGCCATGGTTTCCCGACCGAACGCACCTTCGCTATTCCCAATGCTTTGGATGCGGCAGCATTCCGCCGGCATGAACGGGCTGGGACAAGCCCTGGCCCGGAGTTGAACGTTCTTTATGCGGGACGGATCGAGGATGCCTCGAAAGGCGTGCTGTGGCTTCGCGAGATCATGGACGGCTTGCCCGAAACGGCTTCGCTCACAGTCGTGGGCGATGGGCCCGACATGGCCCGGCTCAAGCGCAGGCTCGCCGGTCACGCCGGGCGGGTGCGCTATAGGGGGGCTGTTCCACTTGCCGAAATTCCGAGCATCATGTCGAGCCATGACGTATTGATCATGCCGTCACGCTTCGAGGGCCTCGGTATGACGTTGATCGAGGCAATGGCGGGAGGCTGCGTACCGGTGGTTTCCCAGATCAGAGGGGTAACCGATGCGATTGTCGAACAGGGAAGGAACGGTTTCCTGTTCCCCATCGGGAACTATACCGCTGCCACCAGTGCGATTGTGCGCCTGCACGGAGACCGCGATCTGATGGAGCGCATGTCGGTGGCGGCACGGGCGATGGCGATCAACCGCTACAACATCGAGAACATGGCCAGGCGCTACCATGAGGTGATCACTTCGCTCTCGACGACAAGGCCTTCACTTTCCCCCAGGCTTGATGTTGATTCCTGGTCCATACCGTCCGGCCTGCGACCTGGTCTGAGGACTTATGTTCCACGCCCACTGAAAAACTGGCTACGCGTTGTACGCGAGCGGCTCTGAAGCGATGTCTGCGCAGCCGCAGGACACCTTCGGGCGGTGCAGTTACGCCCGGCCTAGTTTGAAACTGAGCGATACTGGTCGCCCGCAGCGTGGAAGCCGAACAGCCTTATTTGTCCTAACCTGGCTTCTGCTGGCTTCCGCGTCATGGCCGGGTGAGCCCGCTTTCCCATTGAGGCCCTCCGCCGGGCACCACTATCTGGAAGACCAGAAGGGTAAGCCTTTTCTACTTACGGGTGACAGTGCCTGGTCGTTGATTGCCGACGTCTCCACGGCCGACGCGGAGTTCTATCTGGATATTCGCAAGCGGCAAGGTTTCAACACCGTCCTGACCTCGCTGATCGAGCATCAGTTTTCACGCAATGCTCCTGCAGATTTCTATGGCCAGCTCCCATTCGAAGATGTGAGTTTCGGCACACCGAATGAAGCCTATTTTGCCAGAGCCGAAGACATCATCCAGGCGGCCGCCCGCCGGAACATGATGGTCCTTCTGTGTCCCGCCTATCTTGGTGCTGGCGGTGGACCTGAAGGCTGGTACCTTGAGATGGTCGCTGCCGGACCCGAGAGGCTGAAGGCTTATGGACGGTATATTGGCCGCAGATTTGCAAGGTACAAAAACATCATATGGTTGCAGGGGGGCGATTACGATCCGCATGACATGACGCTTGTGCCCGCTCTTGCGCAGGGTGTGGCCGAAGGCGATCCTGATGCGCTCCAGACCATTCATGCCAATCGCGACACGGTCACCCACGTGCTGTGGAAGGGCGCGGACTGGCTGAAGATAGACACTGTCTACACCTATGACGACGTCGCCGACGTCGTGTTTGACCGTTTCCTGTCGGGGCCGCGGCGGCCCTTTTTCCTCATCGAGGGGAAATACGAGGGCGAACATGGTGTCGGTGATAGCGAGGCGCGCCTTATTGCCTACAGCGCGCTCCTGTCGGGAGCGGGCGGTCAGATATACGGGAACAATCCGGTTTGGCACTTTGGCGGACCGGGGCTCTTTCAAGCGTCGGAGCCATGGAAGCAGGCTTTGTCGAGCGCCGGAGCACGGAGCATCACAGCGCTTCAAAGCTTCTTTCTGGATCTGGAGTGGTGGAAGCTGAGGCCAGATCGGGGATTGTTGCCGAACGTCGGTGAAGACGCGGACGGTGAGGCACTCGCGGCCGTGGATGTCGAAGGCAGGTTTGCCGTCATCTATGCTCGCGATCTCAACAGACTCGCGCTCGACCTGAACAACCTTTCGCCAGGGACCAAGACACTTCGATGGTACGATCCATCGAGCGGTTCATTCCTGAACACCATCCACCAGTTCCGGACGGACGGGATTCAGCATGTGGCGCTGCCTCAGCAACCAAATGGCGGCGGATTCCGCGACTGGGTCGGGCTGCTTTCGATCAGTCCAGGGCCTTAGCGCTGCGGCTGCTGGCCACGGTGCTCTCCGAGTGCCTGTTCTTCCCCTCCTACTTCTTTCTGATGTGCAAGGGACTGCGGATGACCATGAGAGTAGGTCGGGTGTTCACTACCCTCTCCCTTTGGCCGAGCCCCTCGCGCCATTTGCGCGCGTACCTTCGACAGTGAAGGCTTTCTACAATCAGCTCAAACCTAGGCGCGCGTTTGGCCGCGCCGTCTGTGACATCGGGGGTCAAGCATGTCCGGATTACTTGTCCATGCTATCGCAACGTTCGTCTTGAGTGTCTCGCTCGTTATCGTCCTTCGTCGGTTGACTATATCTCTTCAGCTTGTCGATCGCCCCGACTCGATCAGGAAGCGGCACAAGGGGGCCGTTCCCCTGTGCGGGGGCATGGCAATCTTCGCCGGCTTCGGCATCGTGTCTTTCGCGTCCGGGGTAGACGACGTGCTCGGGTTGAATTTCTGGCTCGCGCTGGTGGTCATTCTGCTGATGGGAGTGGTAGACGACCGTCGCCCGCTCCCCGCTGTCGGACGACTTGCAATGCAACTCGTCATGGCGGTTGCATTGGTGGGAGGTGCCAACATCGGATCCCTTTCGGTCGGCGTGCTCTTCTCCCATAACGCGGAACTTTTTCTCCCGTTATTCTTTGCCATCGGCGTCCTCTTCGTGACCGGCTTGGTCAATTCCTGGAACATGCTCGACGGCGTTGACGGCCTTGCAGGAGGGACCGCCCTCGTCACGCTGGTATGGCT
The DNA here is from genome assembly GCA_023433855.1 of Pseudomonadota bacterium. Taxonomy (GTDB): domain Bacteria; phylum Pseudomonadota; class Alphaproteobacteria; order Rhizobiales; family Rhizobiaceae; genus Neorhizobium. The sequence continues at coordinate 4,247 of JAEYTV010000253.1, forward strand.
TATGCTCGCGGCAAGCTTCTCGGACATGACATGGCTCATCCCGCCGCTGCAGGCCCTCATGGTATGTCTTTGTGCGTTCCTCGTCTTCAACATGCGAAGCCCGTGGCGAGCCCGAGCAACCGTTTTCCTGGGCGATGCCGGCAGTACGGCGCTCGGCGCGGCGATCGCGTACGTCATTCTTCTTCTTGCAACAGACAGCATCGCGGTAACCTTCCCGGCGTTGCTCTGGATTGTCATCCTCCCTGTCACGGATACGCTGAGCCTCATCGTCAGGCGTCTCCTGGCGGGACGCAGCCCCATGTCCGCAGACCGCTGGCACCTCCACCACCTGCTGCTGGATTACGGCCTGACGCCGGCTGCCACGACCAATACCCTGATGGTCGTGTCCACGCTCTGCGGTGGCATCGGTTACTTCGGGATCCGGACGCAAGTACCGGGAGAGGTCATGGCGGTCATGCTGATCGTGCCGATCGCCCTCCATACCCTGTTCGTGCTGGCCGCCACGGGCGCCCTGTCCAAGATCCTGTTCCATCGGCCGGCGTTTGGCCTGCAGGCGACGCATCCGGAAACGCTCGGTAGTGTCACGGGCGTGACGCGCCTGTCGACGCCAGCCAACCAAGCTTTGAAGAATGAGTGAGGACGTCATGAAGAAGGCGCCTGTTCGCCAGCTGTCTTCGGTGCCCGTCATAAGACAGGTGAGCGTGCGAGGAACTCGTTCCAGCAGGGCCGGGGAACTCGTATCAGTCCTGGGATATGCAGGGTTTGTGGTGGCGGCGGCGGCAGGTATCTACCTGGCCGCCGTGATTGCCGCGGGTTTCCTGCTCGTCAAGAAGGACGTGCCTGAAATTGCGGATGCGATCGTAGTGCTGGGAGGGGATGGGCGACCGCGCGCGGAGCGGGCTGCAGCCCTTTGGAATGAAGGGTTCGCACCGTCTATCTTGGTGACTGGTTACGGGGACTGCAATTTTATCCGGACGAGCCTTATCGGAGAGGGAGTCGACCCCGCGGCGATCACTACCGAGTGCCTTTCCCGAAGCACCTGGGACAACGCAAGGTTCTCTAGGCCGGTGCTTGCCGGAATGAGGGTCCAGAGGGCAATCCTTGTGACCAGTTGGTTCCATTCCCGTCGGGCAGTGACGCGGTTCCGGTCGTTCATGCCCGGTATCCACTGGATGTCGGTTCCCGCCGAAAGAACGAAGACCTATCAGGAGCTTGTGCTCGATGCCGACGGCGTTCAGATCCTGAAGGAATATGTAAAGATCGTCGCCTATGATTTGCGGAGCCGCATCTTCGCAGAGACCGGCGCCGACGGTGCCGCGCCGAAGACGGGCCGGCTGCCATGAGCATGTTTCTCGTCTCCTGCCTTGTTGGCAGTACCCTGCTTCTGCTTGCCTGGGGTATGTTACGGCCCGAAAGGATATACGAGTTTCCGTTTCTGACGGGTGTCATCACATTCGCCTTCATTCTGCCGCAGATCCCCGGCCTCGCGACCGATAGTTTCCTGCCGGCAGGGGCGTTCGCCAGAACAGCAATATTCATGATGATGTGCCTGTTCATGTGCTGGTGGGGATGGCGTGAGAAAGCAAAACCCTTGTCGTTCTTCCGCATCGACTTCGACGAAACCCGTCTGTTGATCGTCGCGTTGATCCTTTCAGCCACCGGCGCCTATTTCTACTTCAAGCTCAGTCGTCTTCCGGGGGAACTGACGATTGCGGTGCAGATGACCGGCGTCCCGGTCGTGTACGTCTTCTTCTCCCGCCTCCTGAGCTACGGCCTGGCAATTGCCGCGCTGTGCATTGCGCGACGGTTTTCCTGGTTGAGCCTCGCCATTCTTGTTTTCGATCTCCTTTTCTATCTGGATCGCATCATCATCACCGGCAAACGGGCCGAAGCGATCGAGCTCGTGATGATCTTCGCGCTGGCATGGTGGTTTTACAGGGGAAGAACGATCCCGCGCACGGCCATCCTTGCCGGGATCGTTCTTGGCACGCTGTCTATGAACAGCATGGGGGACTACCGCGCCATCACGAAGGCCAACTCAACGCCCGTGTGGGATGACATCCGGCGGATCGATGTTGTCGGCAACCTCGAGAAGGTGATGCGGGACGGTGGTGACGAGATGCGCAACGCGATCTTCAGAATCAACAATGCCGCCACCGAGTTGAAGTTCGATTATGGAAAGTTCCACTGGAACCGCCTTGTCTTCAACTTCGTACCGGCGCAGCTAGTCGGCGCCGACGTCAAGCAGCGCTTCATGCTTCCAGAGCCGGAAATGGCTAGAGACTACAATCCCGTCGTCGGCACGACGGAGACGGGCATGGCCGATGCCTTTCAGTCATTCTGGTACCTGGGAGCCCTCAAGTTCCTGCTTCTTGCGTACATCGTCCGCCGGATCTGGGTTACGGCCAACGGGGGCGAGTTCGCGGCGCAGTTCACATACGTGCTCTCGATAATTCCTTCCATGCACGCCGTTTCCCATCAGACGGACTGGGTACTGATGGTATGGGTGCACATGCTGATGTTTGCGGCACCAGCGCTCTTTTTTGCAGTTATTCCGGCCGGCAGCCGCAGCCGATATCGAACGATTTCTTTTTCGCAGCCGACGGGAAGCTAAGCGATGCTCTCACGATACGACGACCCTGCGTTCAAGCACTCCACCATACCACTACCCCGGTTCGGCGGTCCGACATTCGCTCTGCGGTTCCGCTTGAAGCGCCTCGGGTGGATGGTTGTCTGGAAGCTGATGGCTGCCTGGACTCCACCACCTTGCCGGCGCTGGCGCAATTTCCTGCTGCGCAGTTTTGGTGCACAAATCGATCCGGATGCCACCGTCCACTCAAAGGCTGTCATCTGGTGGCCGGGGCATCTGGCGATGGAGCGTTACTCTTCGATAGGACCGGGGGTGATATGCTACAATGTCGACAGGATCACGATCCGCGAGTTTGCCTCTGTCTCCCAGCGCGCCCATCTTTGCACAGGCTCGCACGACATACAGGATAGCGCCTTTCCGCTCCTGAAGAAGCCGATCGTCGTCGAGGCGAATGCATGGGTGGCCGCTGAAGCCTTCGTCGGGCCGGGTGTCGTCGTGGGGGAGGGCGCCGTGCTCGGGGCCCGCGGCGTGGCTGCCAAGAGCCTTCACCCCTGGACCGTGTATGTGGGTAACCCGGCGAAGGCGGTCAGCCGTCGTTCGCCGACGGCTGCAGCCTCTCATGCGCTGAGGCGGTAGCCGCGAACCGTGGCGTCGGCGATCGTGGGCCAGGTGAATTGCTCAAGAACCATGCGGCGGCCGTTCTGTCCCATGCGTTGTGCCTGTCCCCTGTCACTCAGAACGACCGCAAGGGCGTTGGCCACTTCCACCGGATCCACCGGGACGATGATGCCAGCGTCCGCTGCCCCGACTTCGGGAAAGTGGCACTGATCGGTGATGACGACGGGCGTGCCGCAGGCGAGCGCTTCGGTGATGGCCATGCTGAACCCCTCCTGCCGACTCGGCAGACAGAAGCAATCGGCGTCCACCATGGCTTCGATTTTCGTGGCGCCGTATATCGCCCCGGTCAGATGGACGCGATGACCGATGTCGAACTTCTGGACAAGGGACATAAAGTCACCCTCGGCCCCGCCATCCGGGCCTGCAACCACGAGGTCGACCTCGGGAAATGTCTCGGAAATGGCCGCGAAGGCCATGGCGAGGATGTCCAGCCCCTTCTTGAAGTGCAGGCGGGACAGGAAAAGGATGTAGCGCCTGCCGGGCGGAAGGGCAATCCGCTGTCTGAACCGGCCATATTCGGGCAGTGGATCGAATTCCTCGCTGAAAACGCCGTTGGGGATGACGAGCTTGGGAGACCTGACGTCCAGCGGTTCTATGGCCGATACCTCATCGATGTTGAGCACGTGGAGAAAGGCTGCGCCGTTCAGCATCCGCTTGTAGCACAGCCGGAGCGCCAGCCTCTTTTTCCATGCCTTCTGAGTAAGGCTCCAGTGATCGAGCATTCCGGCAGGGCAGATGCAGTAGGGAATTCCTGTTGATCTCGCCAGTTTCGAAGCATGAAGCAGAAAGGGTTCCCAGACGCCATGGATGTGGACGAAGGAAGCGTTCTTGAAAACATGGCGAAGCAGCCGTCGACCCGCAAAACAGAACACCTTTTCCGTCGTTGTCGGCTCCGGCAGCAGATGCCACTGGATGTGGGAAAAATGCGGTATGCCCTGTCCGATGTCCCGCACCTGAGCTTCAACGTCGGCGTTGCCATGGGTGACAACGTGAACATCCAGACCAAGACCGCCTTGCGCGGCCGCGACACGCATCGCTACAGCCTGAAGGCCGCCGTTCTTGGGATCGATCGACGCTATGACGTGGACGACCTTCATCAGCCTGCCTGCCTCGCAAGCCCCGCACTTGAAGGCGAAGCTTCCGCCTGACCGGAGAAAGGCAGGGCCGACATCAGCCGTTTCGCGTAGGCGTCGACCGTATATTCCTCGGCCCGGCTGGAGGCGTTGGCAGACATCAGCCTCCTGAGGCCATCATTCGCGGCAAACTGCTCCACGGCGAGGGCGATCGCCTCCGGGTCGCCCGTGGGAACGACAAAGCCTTCGATGCCGTTGCGCACGACACTGCCGGTATTCTCCGTGGTGATCACCGGCAATCCTGCGGCCAATGCCTCGTAGACCGCCGTTGCGGAGCCTTCGCAGATCGATGGCAGCAGGAAGACATCCGCCCAGCGAAACTCGTCCGAGATCTGCGTTCGCGGGATTGCACCCCTCAGTTCCACCCACTGCGATATTCGCTGTGTTATCTCGGGAGGGATCCTGACCCGTCCCACCATCCTGAACCTTGCGGCGCTGCCCACGAGCCTCGCTGCCTCCACCACATAGGGTGATCCCTTCCTCAGCCCTACCTCACCGACAGTCAGGACCCTCAGCGGGCCTGGCATTCGCACCGTCCGATCGACCGAGATACTCGGATTGACACCATAAGGAACCAGCACGCAGCGTTCCGCTGCACCGCCTTGGGCAATGACGTGCTTACGGACGAATTCGGACGGACAGACGATGCGGTCGGCCAGGGCCCACTCGGCTTTCTCGCGCTTGGCGAACATGTCGGCATGGGGATTGGGACGAGCCTCGTCCGCCCACGCGGAAAAATGCTGCCGCTCCCGCTCAACCAGCATCTCTACCACGTCACGCGGGGCGATCATCTGCTCGACCGCTGTCCACATTCCCTGCTGCTTTGCGGCGCGCAGCTGTTCCAGAGCATCACCGCTGAAGGCATAGAGGCCGGCGGCACCATGGAACCCGCTCCGCGCCACCATGCGGGAGAACTGGGAACCGGCCCACAAGGCATGGGAGGTTTCTTCCACGAGGTCCTTCGCCTGCATGTGGCGAAGGACGGATCGCAGGCCGAAGCCGGAAAAGACGGTGGTGAGTTCAGCAGGCACGCCTCGTGGCCGACGGCCCGCGAGACGCCGTGCCGGCGCCGGAAGCATTGACTGCGGCAGGGCTGTCACGACCTGAGGCCAGCCCTTCGTCGCGCAGATGTCGGTATAGAAGTGGGCGAGCCGCCCTTCGGACGCGAATATCCTGGGCACGGCGTAGTGCATGCGTGCCCCAAGTTGACTGACGACGATCTTGTCGCTCACGGCGAGACCTCCCGAGGAACGGAAAACATGGCTCTTTCCGAACTCTGGAAACGGGCGATCAATCCACACCAGGCATCCGCGGCCCTCTCCCGGGAATATTCGGTGACCAGAAGCTTGCGGGCCGCCGTGCTCATAGCGGCCCGTTGGTCGCCGCTTCGATGCATCTCGTCGATGAGTGCAGCCAATTCGTCAGCAGCGCCGATGGAGACGCTTCGGCCGCAACCCTCGGCAGCGAGCACCCGGGGAATTTCTCCATCCGGGTCCCCGATGAAGATTGTCGGGCGTCCGGCAGCAAGGATCCCGTAAAACTTGCTGGGGATGATACAGTGCTCCAACTCAGGCAGGAGCGACACGAGGTGCACATCCGCCGCGCTCAGGCTTTCAGCCAAATCCGCCACCGGCTGCAATGGTTTGAAGATGATGTTATCGAGTCCGCGTGTCTGCACAGCCTGCAAGACCCGGCCGTGCTGATGTCCTCCGCCAATCAGGAGGAACCGGATGTCATCGCGGTGTCGGAGGCGTTCGGCCGCGCCGATGATCGTGGAGAAGTCATGGGCCCGTCCGAAGTTGCCCGAATAGCCGACCACAAAGGCATCCTTTAAGCCCCATTGAGCGCGCAAGCTGTTGTCGCCAGCAGCAACCGGATAGATCTCATCGCCGTCAGACCAGTGGTGCATTACGGTGAGCTGGTCGCGGGGAATTCCGGTACTCTGGAGATATTCAGACATCTTGCCCGTGGGGCACACCGTGATCCATGACGATTTGAGCGACCAGTTGCGGGCCTTGACGATCCAGCGCCCGAGTTTTGGCCAACGTTTGAAGAACCCGAGTTCGATGGCCGTTTCCGGGAACAGATCCATGATCCAGTTCACCATCGTCCCACGTTTGAGCCTGATCGCGACATTGCTGGTCAGTGACAGGAGCGGCGGATCGGTGCAGACCACGACCAAATCTCGCGCCGAGCAGTTCCGAAGCAGGCAACTGAATGCGAGGATATGAAAGAGGAGGTAATCGAGGCTTCGGCGAAACAGGTTGCTGCGGCCGGAGCCAGCAGATGCAAGCCGCTTCACCGTCACGCCGCCGACAACTTCGTCCGCTGGCAGCAGATTGCCGGGCTGGTTGTGGATTTCTCGGCTGGCGATGGCGACCACTTCGAACCCGCGCTTCACGAGAGCAAAGGCGATAGATGAAATGACGCGGCTGGTTGCGGATTGATCGGGAAAGAAATAGCGATTGACCAGGATGATCTTCATGTCTTGCCCTTTGCAAGCCCCGTCACTCTGGCGCAGTCTTGGCGAGACAGGGTCTGGGGACAAGTTGATCGTAGGGCTTATGGGTGAGGGTGTGACGTGAACCCGTCGGGCAGAAAATCGACAGCTGATCAGACGTTTGGCTATCCGCCTCGTTCGATCGGCTATGTGCGATAGACTGCGTGCCTCCCGATGGGTCTTTGCGCAAGCCGGTCCTTGGTCATTTCGACCTCGCGCTTATTCGGACCGGCGCCTGCCAGCCATGATCATGCCGGCGGCGGCTTGCGGCGATGGTTGCCGAGCAGAAGTGCCGTTCAGGTGGCGCAAGGGCGAGGAGCGAGCTACGTTGCTGCCGACCGTTTGGGTGCAATGGTGAAGCGTGGTTCAGTCTGGGGAAGTACGCAAGATGGACGGACCAAAGAGCAATGGGCTCAGACAATCGCGGACTGGAGCCTTTTCTGACGGGACTGGGGAACCGGGCGGGATAGTGGCTCGCCCCGCCGACGAAATCGCTGCGACGCCGGATAGAACCTCGCCACGGGGGCTCGACCGACATATCGCCGGGCGAATACTTGTCAGCGCCGACAGCCCGGCCTGGAGTGACCTGTTTGTCCAGGTCTTCTCGCGACGGGAGGAGCAAACACCCTTCCTCGTACCAGCTGTTGCCGAACCCCTTATCGTCTGGGTCGTGTCGGGCGAAGCGCTCGTTGAAGAACGGGAGGTGGGCGGCGAGTGGATCTCAAGCGCGGTCGCGGTTGGCGATTTCTTCCTGACGCAATCTTCGACGCCCTACGAGATGCGATGGCGCACATCGGGCGACGAGCCATTTCAGGTCATGCATGTTTATCTCTCCGTTCCGCTCTTTGAGCGCATCGCCAACGATATGCTCGGCCGGAACGCGATACCGGCCTTACGCGACATATCGGGTGGACGGGATACGGAGCTTTCGCACCTGCTGGCCCTTCTCTACCGAGAGCTGAAAGTCGAAGCGCAGGGGAGCGACCTGTTCGTGCAAGGGCTTTCCCAGAGCCTCGTCGTCCACCTGGTCCGCAACTACCTCTCGGATGAAACCGACACGCTTCGTCACACAGCCTTGCCAGCATACAAGCTGCGGCGTGCCACAAACTACATGCAGGAGCGTCTGGCGGAGCCCTTCGATCTCGGGCGTGTCGCCGAGGTGGTCGGTATGAGCGAATTCCACTTCAGCAGGCTCTTCAAGGCGGCCACGGGGCTCTCTCCGTCTCGCCACTTCATCCGACAGCGGGTTTCGAGGGCTCAGCAGCTGCTTCAGGAGACGGACGCCAGCATCATCGAGATCGGTCTCACCGTCGGATATTCCAGCCCCAGCCATTTTGCGCAGATCTTCCGGCGCGAAACCGGAATGTCTCCCACCCGATATCGCCGCGGCTGAATTATTCGGCCTGCCGGGCTATTCCGAGCAATATCGCGACAGGCTGCGCAAGGATGCGAGAGAACGGGCTGCGCTCCGCGCTTATGTTCTGCCTTGTCCATCGCGGCCTATACGGGCGACGGACGGTAAAACAAGGAGCGAAACAATGACAAACCTCACCGGGAAAATCGCACTGGTCACTGGAGCATCCAGCGGAATTGGCGCGGCGACAGCGTCAAGGCTTGCCGCAGCCGGAGCCACTGTAGGGATTGCGGCACGCCGCACGGATAAACTGCAGGATCTGCGCAGACGGATCGAGGCTGAAGGTGGCGAAGCGCTGGTTATTGAGATGGACGTGGTCGACGCCGCCGCGGTGGAGAGGGGTGTGAGCCAGCTCATCGACGCTTACGGGACGATCGACATCCTCGTCAACAATGCCGGTCTGATGCCGCTCTCGGACATCGACCAGTTCAAGGTCGGTGAATGGCACCGCATGGTCGACGTCAACGTCAAAGGCTTGCTCAATACCACGGCGGCGGTTCTTCCGCATATGATCAAGCAGCAGGCGGGGCACATCTTCAACATGTCCTCCATTGCCGGGCGCAAGGTGTTCAAGGGGCTTTCGGTCTATTGTGCGACCAAGCATGCAGTCGCGGCCTTCTCGGACGGCCTGCGGATGGAGGTAGGACCGAAGCACAATATCCGTGTTACCTGTATCCAACCGGGCGCCGTCGCAACGGAACTCTACGATCACATTACCGACCCCGGTTATCGCAAGCAGATGGACGAGCTGTCTGGTCAGATGACCTTCCTTCAAGGCCATGACATCGGCGACACCATCGTCTTTGCAGCACAGGCACCGAGTCACGTCAACGTTGCCGAACTGTTCGTTCTACCTGTGGAACAAGGCTGGTAGGCAAGGGGGGAGGCCCTGCCGTCATGGCGGAGCCTCCGCAGACAAGGGGGAAGACGATGAAGGAGTGGACAAGGGAGAGCCCCGCTGGTGGTGCTCAACACAGACACGAGAATGCTGCTCGACAAGAATAGGGTGAGCATGTGGCGAGCCAAGGCGGCCGTTGCCGTTGAGGACCGTAAGGGGACGTGGCGCAGGTTGCCGAGGCGGAAACCAGGAGGACGCTGGAACGCAGTCGCGCCCTCCAACCGCGCGGTGCCTGCATCTCATCCATTCAGCTGTGGGCGATCGCGTAAATGCCCTCGTCCGACCGTTCGTCCACTCACCGGGTGCCGAGTGTAGCGCTGCTGACCGCACGCAAGCCACTGCTGCCAAGCCGTCCTCCGGCGTGGTCGGCCGGGAAATCACCCAACATACTGAAACGTATGGCAACATCTCGAAACAGAACGAAACACATGCTTAAGCCAAGGCTTGCGGTACTGTGGGAAGAGAAAGGTGTTTCATTGAACGCCATGAGGTAAGGTATGCTTCGCACAGCCTCCCTGCTCAACGTCTGCCCAACTCGCCTCTCGATGCGACTGTCTCTTCTCTGGGCTCTATTGAGCCGCAGCCGGAGGTCAGCCAAGCATGAGCTTGGCGTCTCATTTCGTCAAAACCATCTCATCGGCGCTCTCCGTGTGCTGGGTGTGGTCGCATTCTGTCTTCTGGCAATAACGGCCCCGCCGCCCCGGCTCCCGATGATGAATGCGCTGCTCGAGACCGCCGGGATTGTGGCGGTTTTCTCCGCCATCGCGGGACGGGCGTGGTGCTTTCTCTATACCGGTGGCCGGAAAGACGGCGAACTTGTCACCGGTGGCCCGTATTCTATTACACGCAATCCGCTCTATTTCTTCAGCCTCGTCGGGATTGCCGGGGTCGCGGTTCAAACCGGTAGCCTGCTATCAAGCACAGCGATCGCCACGGCGTCATTCGTGACCTTCAACATAGCCATCCGTGGCGAAGAAGGTGATCTGGCCAGGCGTTTTGGAGAGCGTTTCCTCGAATACCAGCAGACCACGCCGCGGCTTCTGCCGGATCTTACGTCTTGGAAGGAATTGGAGGACATCCCGCTCCGTTCCGTACGAGCCCTGGCCAGCCTAAGAGGCGGTGTTCTGTTTCTTATGGTATGGGCGGGGGTTGATCTGATCCAGTTTGCTCACAGCGTGAGTTTACTTCCGGCGTTCTGGACGTTACCGATCTAGGATGAGGTCCTGCTCTCTCGACGGTGCGCGTTTCGCCGACCGGCGCTCAGCTACGAGGGCCCACCCAGCTCATGTCGCGCAGTTGCGCGTAGCCGCTGTCTTCGAAGGCGGCCTTAACATAACTTAATACACGGAAATACTTACTGTCGTCGGCGTATGCATCTTAGGTGGACTCACGCAGGGAAGAGCAATGCGATCGAACTCTACGGGTGCAAAGATCCTGATCGTCGAAGATGACCCCGAGATCGGAGATCTCCTCGCGCTAACAGTCCAAGAGAGCGGGATGATCCCGACTGTCGCCATCGATGGGCAAGTCATGCAGGCTCTGCTGCGTCACAATGAGTTCGACCTCATCATTCTCGACGTCATGTTGCCTGGCGAGGACGGCATCAGCATCTGCAGGAGAATACGTTCCGAGAGGACAACTCCGATCATCCTCCTTACCGCTCTTGGCGAAGAGGTCGATCGCATCGTGGGGTTGGAGGTCGGCGCTGATGACTATGTCACCAAACCCTTTAGTCCACGAGAGGTCGTCGCCCGGATACGCAGCCTTCTCCGGAGAGCCTCCTACGGGCTGGCGAGCGCTTCAGTTCAGCGGAAACTGCGGTTCGACGGCTGGCAGATCGACCCGGTTCGTCGGCAGCTTCACGATCCGAGCAATGCGAGGGTAGCTCTCACGACCACTGAATTCGATCTGCTTCTCGCCTTCTGCCGCAATCCCGGACGGATCATCACACGGGAAGAGCTTCTTTCGCTAACCCATGCCGGGCTTGCAGGCCCGATCGAACGCAGCATTGACGTTCACATCAGCCGGCTGCGACAAAAGATCGAGGCCGATCCCAAGAGCCCCCTGCTGCTCCAGACCGTCAGGCTGGGGGGCTACACATTCACGGCTAAAGTGGAGCACGTCTAGCCATCCTGTTTCCGGGCTTGGGTTCTGCGGAGCTTGGTTCCAAGCAAGGTGATCGGCAAAAAGCCGGGGTCGGTGCCCCGGCTCGGCAACACTGTCAAACGGCAGGCTTGCGGCTTAGAACTTGTACCCTACGAACAGCGATGCGGAAGGCTGCAGTTTGTCTTCCACGATCGGGCTGTCGGCCGCATCGCCTGTGAGGATGCCCAAACCAGCCTCTCCCCGGACCAGCCAGTTCTCCGAAAGCAGGTAAGTGGCGGACGCCGCCACGTTGACGCGCTTCAGCCCGGCTCCAGCATGGTATTCCGGAAGGCCGGAGGCGGCCGATTGCGAGGCAGACACGCCAAAATACGCTTCCATATGTTTGTCGTTCGCAATGATCGCTTCTGCCCCGGCGCCCAGGATCAATCGCTCCGTCACCGGCGCCGAATACTCGATGCCGAACGTGCCGATAAGGCTCTCGCTGCCATTAATGGTCTGATCGACCATGGCATAGATCTCGACGTTGTTCCAAGTGTAGGCCGCCTTGAGACCAACCGTTGCGGCGAAATCGATATCGCCAAGTCCGTCAAGGCGGTCGTTGTCGCCGTCGTCGCGACCGGTTTCGTAACCTACGGTTCCTGAGAGCGAAAACCCGCCACGCTGGAAAGCGGTTACCGTGATACCCGTCGGGTCGATCTCCAGCCACTCGCCGTAGGTGAATACGATGAAGGGAACGGGAGAAACCTCGAAGTCGTCGCTGCCCTCATAATCCGGCTCATAGATGCCCCCCGCTCCAACGATCAAGGTC